>JBIKKN010000042.1:0-6747 GCA_044360335.1 Chlamydiia bacterium
CAGAAGGTCTTGAATGATATATCCTTTATGAGCATAATATAAGGTATAGTATGGGTGAAGTAAAAAGAAATATTTTTTTTGACAACAATAGCACAACTCCCATTTCGGGGGAAATGTTAGATGAGTATATCAGAAATTCTCTAAAATATTATGGCAATCCTTCCAGTATTACATCTGAAGGTAGGGAAGCTAAGGGTCTTTTGATAAATTCAAGAAAAAAAATTGCAAAATTTTTTGACTGTTTACCTTCAGAAATTATTTTTACTTCTGGGGGTACAGAATCTTTATATACTATTATTCATGGGATATGCGCTCATACCGATGGCCAAATTGTTACCACGAAAATTGAGCATAAGGCAGCGCTTGAAGCTATTAAAAGTACCGGAAAGAAAGTTGCATATCTTCCTGTTGATTTTGAAGGTATTCCAAATTTAGAGGATCTTAAAAAAGAGATAGAAGCTCCAACATCTGCAATTGTTTTATCTTTAGTAAATGGGGAAACTGGAGCAGTTCTCCCTTTAAGAGAAATTTCTGAAATATCGAGTAAATTCCATATTCCTCTTATAATAGATGGGGTTGCAGCTCTTGGTAAAATGCCTATTATTTTATATCCTGGAGTTACAGCTATCGCATTTTCTGGGCATAAATGTCATGCTCCAAAAGGCACAGGCTTTTTTTATTTAAAGGAAAATACACCTTTTACCCCTCTTTTTAAAGGGGGAAATCAAGAAAATAATAAAAGAGCTGGAACTGAAAATGTGGTAAGTATTCTTACTTTAGCAACAGCAATAAGTAATAGTTTATTTGATAACTATGAGCTAATGAGAGATCTTCGTGACTATTTTGAGGAAAAAGTTAAAGAGATATTTCCTGAATGTGAAATAAACTGTAGTGGCAAACGGGTAACAAATGTATCAAATATTTATTTTAAAGATATTGATGGTGATCACCTTTTGATCTATTTAGATCAAAACGGGATAACAGCAGCTTTAGGATCTGCTTGTTCTTCTGGATCACTTGAACCCTCTCATGTGTTATTGGGAATGGGATATGGCAACTCAAGAGCTCGATCCTCGTTAAGATTTTCTTTTAGTAAATTAAATACTGTGGAAGAAATAAATAAATTATGTGATATACTTAAAATTTACAAATTAGAATATTATAAGGAGAAAGAGCCGTGCTAAAATCTATAAAAATACTTGCATTTTCTGGCAGCACAAGAAAGGATTCCTATAATAAAAAACTTCTTCAAAAAGCTATATCTTTCCTCCCTAAAAATGTTACTGTAACTTTAATTGATTTAAAAGATTATCCTATGCCCTTTTACGATGGGGATTTTGAAATGGAAAATGGAGTGCCAGAAAGCGCAAAAAAATTGAGAAATTTAATGAGCTCTTGTGATGGTTTTATTATTTCAACCCCTGAATATAATGGAGCAATTTCTGCGGTATTAAAAAATGCGATAGATTGGACATCTAGAGCTGATGGTAAGACACCTATGCTTTCTGCCTACAAAGGTAAGGTAGCTTTACTTTTGAGCACTTCTCTAGGAAAGTTTGGAGGGGTAAGAAGTTTATCCATGCTTCGATCTATTTTAGAATACATTGGTACGGCAGTAGTTCCGGAGGATATTGCAATCCCATTTGCATCAAAAGTTTTTGATGGGGAAAGAGAAAATATTGAAGAAAAGGATAAAAGCTTAATAAAACAGGGATGTGAAAACCTAATCACTCTACTTCAATAGTATTACTTATTAAATGATCCTCAGTATGAGCTTTAAACTTATCATAAAAAGTTTTTTCCTTTTCGTATATCTTTTTTGCAGCTTTCCGAGAAAAAATATTTAGTTCTTTAAACGATGGGCTCCCATTCTTATCTACTGAATATAGTTTAGAATCTGATATAACGTGTGTACTTTCTAGAGTTACTTTGTGTATATAACTATAAAATCGAAAGGGATCAGACCATCTTTTCTTTGCTTCTTGGGTAGTTAAAATGGGTAGATTTTTTATCATGGAACTTTTATAGGGTAAATCTATATAAGAGCAGAGTTGTTGCATGGAAAGTTCTGTATTTTCCATTAAATCTTCTGTGAATAAAATTTTAACCCTATCCTTTTTCTTACTTTTAATGGTTGTATAAATTTTATAAAGATCAGCAGATCTAGGGTTGAATCCAAAATTAAATTTAAACTTTTTATACCAAGAAATTATCTCTTCATGTGGATTTCTGATTAAAAAAACAAAATAGGTATTTTCATCTTTTATAAAATTCTCAATTTCAGAAAGGTATGGAAGTAGAAAGGTACTTATATCCTTTATAAAAATATTATGCATTTTTTTCTCTTTTTCTATTTCTCTACCAAAAGAAGATGGTGTAAAAAAATTAGAATTGTCAAAGGAAAGAGAAGAAAACCATTTGGCTTTTTTGCGGAAATAAATAGGACTAAACGGCTCGCTATATACTTTAAAATCCCCCCTTGCATCTACCATTTTTAACAAAAACGTAGACATAGAACGTGGAGTGGAGATTAAATAAATTACTTTATTATCTGCATAAAGAAATATATTAAAAAATATTGATAACCATAAAAATAACTTCATTACTTATGCATAAAAAAAGACCTCTTTATTGTCAATTTAACAAAAATAAACTTGTATTCTTATCCCACTTTTTTATATACTTGTATCCTCTTTATGGAGGAGTGTCCGAGTGGCCGATGGAGCACGCCTGGAAAGTGTGTATACGTGAAAACGTATCGTGGGTTCGAATCCCACTTCCTCCGAAACTAAGTAAAATAGAAATGAGCAAAAATAATACTCTTTTGTGCCCTTGTCGAAGTGGAAAATTATATGAAGGGTGCTGTCTTCCTTTTCATAATGGAAAGGCTCCAGATTCTGCTTTATCGCTCATGCGATCGAGGTTTTCTGCCTACGCTCTTTCTCTTGCTGACTATATTATTAGTACCACTCACCCGGCAAACTCTGAATTTTCGCTTAATACTAAAGATTGGACGAAAAAAATTTTAGAATTTTCTTCACATACTGAATTTAAAGATTTGAAAATCCTTGATTTTCAAGATGGGGAAAAGTTTGCTACAGTCACATTTTTTGCCTATCTTTTTCAAAATGGTGAAGATGTATCTTTTACAGAAAAAAGCTCTTTTGAAAAGGTGCACGATAGATGGCTTTACAAACACCCTATAATATAGAAAAAGATGATAAATCCTGATAAAATTGAAAATATAAAGTTAAATTTACCATTACATTTTGTAAGAAAATATGGAAATTACAATCAAGCTCCCCTTGATGCATGGAAATACATGAATGAGCTTATCGATGAAAACCATTTAGATCGATCAAAAATACGATATTTCGGTCTTTCTCATCATAGTCCTTTAAAAATAGCAGAAGAGCACATTTATTATGATGCAGCGATTTTTACCCAACAAGAACTAAAAATTAATGAAAAAATGGAAAGTCAAATTTTAAAAGGGGGTAAATATGCAATTTTTTCTCACCATGGAGCTCATGATACTTTAGATCAAACATTTGATCTAATCTTTTCCCTTTGGTACCCTGTAAAATGTGAAAAATTTGATCCTTCTCGATCTACATTTTGTGAATATTTAAACCTTCAATATTTCATAACCGAGCCTAACAAACTCCTAACTATTCTCTATATTCCATTAATCGATTTATAAAAAGTTTGAAACTACTAATAATAAGAAAAAAGCGCCTTTGGTAAATTTTCTTTGCTCATAATTTATTTACTCAACTTACGCATAAATAAAAATATTTGGGCTGGAGCGAAAGTTCTCGCGGTTAGAGCTATTATAAAATTGCAATATTAAATAGATATGGCTATTTTATAATTGTTTAACCCCGAGGCTTTAGCCCAACCGAAATGTTCTTATTTTTGCGTAAGGTGAGTTATTTATTCCATATTGTTTTTAAGCCAATCAAATGAACTCTTTATAACATCTTCTCTTTTTCTAACATAATGATCCATACCCTCTACCCTCATATACGTTATGGGCGCTTTAGCCTCTTTTGCTTTCATAACAAACGCATCGGAAGAATTAATAAAAGAATCTTTGGTGCCAGATACAACTAAATATGGTGTTAAAATTTTACTATACTCAATTTCTGGATAGGTGATTAAGGCATCTGCATGATATTTATAAGTCATACCTGCAAGGTATAGATCTGGGGTTGGATTTTTAATTGTTTCATCCATAGCACTACTATGCTCTTTTTGTGATTTAGGAATATACCAATCAAGAGAATATAACATCCATGAAGGTAAATATGCTATGAATTTAAAACTCCAGTGACCATAATTTATCATATGATTAATAAAGTACCAAAGTTCATCACGCCACGAAAAATCACCTGCACCAGACCAATTAATAGTTGCTGCCGTTATATCTGCATATTTTGTTGTAAGAGTTGTTACAATAGGTCCACCTTCAGAAACACCAAGAAAAATAAATTTTCCATTCCACTTTTTTGGAGGGCAAGCTTTTAAATGTTCAATCACCTGTTCATGATCTTTTAACCGCATTGATCTTGTATAATTTTTCATAAACTCTACTTTATTTACTTTTTCACCATCAACCCCCCATTGTTCCACCGTTAAAACACCAATATCTAAATCTAAAAATTCTTTTAACAGGTAACGATGAAAATGAATAATACTAAATATACTATCTTTAGAGCAGGAGCCTCCACATAAAATTGCAATTGGGTATGATTCGCTATTTGGTTTACTCATGTAGTAGATAATATCAGGGGCATTATCATCCATACGCTTTATTGTAACCCTTGATTTCTCTGGGATCTCATAAAATAAAGAACCCCTTTTCATATCTTCATCGGTAAATTTATAAGGGGTAATTTGCTCTGTAGCAAAAAGTACTGGCGGAAAAAGAATCAGGGTAATTTTTAATAAAAGTAATTTCATTTTTCTCTTTTCTCCATTTGAAATTCTAAAATATCTCCAGGGGTGCATTCTAAATATTTACAAATACCCTCTAAAGTGGAAAAACGTATTGCTTTAGCTTTTCCAGTTTTTAAAATCGATAAGTTTTGCACAGTAATTCCAATAGCCTCGGATAAATCCTGAAGCTTTATTTTTCTTTTCGCTAAAATCACATCCAAGTTCACAATAATAGCCATAACACCACCACCTATATTGTAAATTTTTGCTCATCATTCATTCGATTTGCCTCTAACATCACCCAAGATACAATGATAACAAGAATACCATAAAATAAAGAAATAAAATTAGGTGTACCATAGGAAATAGTTAAGTACCTATGCCCTGGCGGATTTGTAAAAGTAACAGCTAAGATCATTAACATCTCACTTAAAGGTTTTATAACTAAAGCGCTAATTAAAAATAAAAAACCCAATCTTCGATATAAGATGGCATTTTTAATGGTAAAAATGTCTCTTTTTTTATAATTTTCAAAAATTGCTTTTAGAAAAAATAAGCTAATTATAAAAGGTAAAACACCTATTATCTCCGCACTAAAACCTAAGAGCTTTAAGATAGAGGTCCAACTAATATTAGTTAGGTTAACATACCCCTCTGGTGTTTGGATATTTTTTTCTAGTGCATTTATAAAAATCCATTCAGCAGAAATATACAATGGAATGGTAATTATTATTAGATTAAACAAAAGTAACAAATAAGAGCTTATTTTTTGAATTTTATTCATCATGACCTCAGTTTTAAAGTTAAACAAGGAATAATATCTAAAAGATGAATGATTGTCAATAATAAATTATCGTTAATCGTGATTTTTTAAGCACTCGGAAAAATGGTTGTATTTGAATTTATAACCGAGGTTTAGTAGTTTTTCTGGTTGGATAAATTGATTAGCTAAAAGTAAAGCAGGGCCCTTTTCGCCGAAAAGAAATTTTACAAGAAAAGCTGGAAGGGGTAAAAAAGAAGGTTTATGTAAATATGTAGTTATATCATTTACTAGATCTTTATTAGTTATAGGATTTGGCGAGGTTAGATTTATAGGGCCTTTTATATTATGATTTTCTATACATTGTAAGAAAATTTCTGCAACATCTTCTATTGCAATCCAGCTAATAATTTGATTTCCATCCCCTACCCTTCCAAGGAGAAAGCATTTACCAAGGAGGATCATTTTTTTTAAAAGACCACCTGAGTGGGAAAGTACTACCCCAAATCTTGCAGTAATCAACCGACCTTTAGTAAAACTTTTAGCAGCGCTTTCCCATTGTATACATACATTTGCAAGAAAATCATCTCCTGGTGGGCAAAACTCATCTTTTACATATCCAGGATTTGATCCATAGTACCCTACAGCAGAAGCGGAAATAAATAATTTTGGGGGATTTTTTAAATTGCTTATTCTATTTACTAATTTTTTTGTAAAATTTAATCTACTTTCTAAAATTTTCGTTTTCTTTTTTTTAGTCCATCTACCATTTCCTATGTTTTCTCCAGATAAATTTATAACAACCTCGGCACCAAAAAAAGTTTCCTCTAAATCCACATTTTCTCTAGTAATAGCAATAACCTGCCACCCTTTATATTTAAAAAATTCATTTAAATAGGAGCCTATCATTCCATGAAGGCCAGAAATTGCAATTTTCATTTTTTACATCCTAGTTTTTACTCTAATTCTTCGATCCTGTGGGAAGGTTGCACTTTCAAAAGTAAGTTCATATTCTCCAATTAATACTGACTCTTTATCTTTTGGAG
>JBIKKN010000151.1:0-2985 GCA_044360335.1 Chlamydiia bacterium
TTTCTAATTTTCTAAAAAATAGCTCCCCCCATTTTATAAAAATATCTGGGCAGCTATAGCCCCCCCCATAAAGTTCTTCTATTAGTAAATCTGTTTCAATTAATCTTTTTCCCAAAACTTCTGATAAAATCTTTCCATAGTAAGATTTACCAACACCTTTATAACCAATTAGTACAATAGATTCTTTTTTTATATCCATTTACCCTTTAAAATACCCTTTTTGAAAATAGACTTAAAACGATACTATTGATAATACTATAAATAAAAGGGGGATTTTTGTGGAATCTTTAGACGTATTGATAGTAGGGGCAGGGCCATCGGGATTAACTTTTGCAATTGAATGTTTACGCTATGGACTAAAGGTTCGTATTATAGAAAAAAATGGGAGCCTTTCCCCTTATTCTAAAGCTTGTGCCCTTCAAGCTAGAACACTAGAAACCTTTCAAAGGATGGGTATACATAAAGATTTTTTAGCAGAAGGGAAAAAAATTAGAGCATCAAATTTTTACTGTAATAAAAAAAAACTTGCTCATGTTCCTTTTGATCAAATCCCCTCCCCATTCCCTTTTGTATTAAGTATTTGCCAAAATACTACCGAAGAAATTTTAATCCACCACCTTAAAAAACTTGGATGCACCGTTGAAAGATCTACAACTTTAGAAAGCTTTGAAGAAAAAGATAGCTTAATTTACGCTCATACTCAAAATGAAACTATTACCACAAAATATTTAATCGGTTGTGATGGAGCACATAGCGTTATTCGCAAAAGCTTAGGCTTTAGTTTCCAAGGCAAATTATTCTCCGATATTTTTTCTTTAGCAGATGTGGAAATCGGTTGGGATTTATCCCAAAAAGAATTTCATCTATTTTTGGAAAATAATGGATTGATGGCAGCTTTACCCCTTCCTGAAGAAAATAGGTACAGGCTGATTTTTCCATTAAAAAGACTAAGAAATTATATACCTAAAAGCTTTAACGTCGAAGAGGGGGTAATTGGCTCAGAAGATAGAATGCTCCCAAATATTGGAGAAATAGAGTCTATCCTTACAAACTACTTAAGAAAACCAATCTCTGTGTCTAATCCTAAATGGATTGCAAACTTTCATATCAACAGCAGACTTTCTAATAAATACAGCAAAGGAAATATCTTTTTAATAGGTGATGCCGCTCACATTCATAGCCCTGTTGGGGGGCAAGGGATGAATACAGGTATTCAAGATGCTTTTAACCTTGCTTGGAAAATCGCTTTCAGTGAAAAAAATCCCGCTATAAAAAAATCCCTACTTAAAACTTATGAAAAAGAAAGAAGGGAGCTTGGAAAAAAACTTCTTAAAGCTACAGAAGAGGCTTCAGAATTTGTAACCACCCGTTCAACGGTTTTAATTTTTTTGCGCCCCTACCTTATTTCTTTTCTCTTTCGGTTTAAAAAAATACAAAAATTTTTAGTAAAACTTATCTCTGAAGTGAATATTAAATGCGGAGATAGACGGATGGAAAATGTAATGTTAAATATAGATGGAACTGACGTAACCTTTTTTTCTGCCACAGAAGGGTCTACAAAATTCCATCTAATTTTATTTGCTGTAGAACAAGATTTTGAAAAACATCCCCAATTAGAAATTTTTAAAGCAAAAAACTCTACTGTTAAAAAAGCAGTGCTTGTTCGGCCAGATGGTTACGTTGCAATAGAAGATTTCCCCCCTTTCCACAAATTAAAACACTACCCTTTTTTAAAGATTCACTCCAAGACTTTCTAAAAGCGGTAAAACAAATAACTGACTACTTTCTAATTTATTTTTAAGATTTGTACTTTCTGCTGTATAACTACCTTCTGGAATTTGCCTCTCAAATTTTAGTAGTAGTAATTCTAAAGTCTCTGGATCATGACTACACATACCTGTTTTAATCATATGTTTAAAACAAACTACTAAAGATTGGGTTTCTTGCAA
Organism: Chlamydiia bacterium; assembly: GCA_044360335.1. Taxonomy (GTDB): domain Bacteria; phylum Chlamydiota; class Chlamydiia; order Chlamydiales; family 2-12-FULL-49-11; genus JAJACQ01. Next base: position 1,950 of record JBIKKN010000151.1, read on the forward strand.
AGAGTATTCCCCATAAAATTCAATTTTTTTACCATTACTTTTTAAATCTAAGCTCATAATTATACAGCGTAAATCAGGGTGTAATGAAGTTTTTTCTATTTTCTCCGTTTTTTTTGTATCTAAGGGTTTTTGCAAAATTTTTTTTGTAGGCGGCGAAACTGGAGCTGAAGCTGGAGCTGAAGCTGGAGCTGGAGCTGGAGCTGGAGCTGGAGCTGAAGCTGGAGCTGGAGCTGGAGCTGGAGCTGGAGCTGGAGCTGAAGCTGGAGCTGGAGCTGGAGCTGGAGCTGATTTTTTATTCTTAGCCCGGGTTTTCTTTCTTTTATTATCTAAATCTACTGTTAGATTTAATGCTTTAAATAATTCTTCATCAGAGAGTTTACTATTTTCTATTTTCTGTGCATAATCTTTAAAATAATTTTCCATTTCTTTGTTAAAACCTTTTCGAAAAATATCGAATTGGTTTTTTTCTAATACTTTTTTATCTGTAGATAGATTACGTATCCATGGACCTTTGCTTAAAGCAAGTTTAAAAAAAGATTCTAAAAAAGATCTATCATTAAAAATTTGATGGAGGGCTTCACGGTTTTTTGGGTTTTGGCAACATTTTTTTGCAAATTCAATGCCCAAATCAAAAGCCTTTTGCTCTTTAGGGGTAAAAGACAGCAATCTGTTTTTATTCTTCTGTATTATCTTTGCTTTTTCTATCCCTAGCCTATAACCATTTTTTAATGCTTCAAGGTTTAGTGGATCCATAATCGATTGATCTGTTTCTTCAATTAGCTCTTTAATAAATTGTTCTATTTGCTCATCGGTTATTTGCTCCGTCCCATTTACATCTGATTCAAAAAATTTTTTATATCCTTTAGATTGCCCATCATCAAAATATTTTAAAAAAGGATATTCCACTAATTCCCTAGCTGTATTATCTAAACCCTCTAATAAAGCAGTATTTTTTTCGAAATAATATTTAATAGTAAGAAGAGCTGTTTCTACCCTATTTTCTTCTTTTGAACCTCCACCACCACCGCCAACTGAT
>JBIKKN010000119.1:0-3679 GCA_044360335.1 Chlamydiia bacterium
GAGGGAGGTTAAGTCTTTTTCTCTCCTTTTTTAAATTTGATAAAAAAGACTCTATTAACTCAAAAAACCCGATAATAAATTCCTGAAAATTTTCCTGTCCAAGGCCATCACTATTATAACACGTTTGGTATTTTAATTTTGTTTGTTCGTAAGTAACTAAATATTCCTGTATTAATCCTTTTAGATCTCCCCTATTTAAAAATGTAATGAGCAATTTATCTAAAAACTCATTTGCAAAATCCTGCCCCCTTAAAAAATGAATAGTATAGAGCAGCTCAAAAATAGTATCGCTAAATCCTTTTTTATATTTTACCATATTTTCTGGGCTGTCACCAAATTGCGTTTTATCTGCAAAATTAGAATACTGCTCCTTTAGTAAAAATTCTTCCCCGTGTTTTTCCTTTAACATTTTTGCTAAATTCTCTGCTGTATCCTTTCCTTGAATATAAAATGGATCATTTTTTTCAAGTATTTCTATAATTTCCATAAACCCATTCTTTAGACCATCCATTTTCTCGTAATTAGGCTCGACCATTTGTAAAACATTCTCTATAAACATATCTATATAATTTTCTAAAGAAGTCTCAAAAATATAAAAGCCATTTAAAAAGTTAATTTGTCCTTGGTATCCTAATCTATTAAATATACCTAATGCACATTCTCTACCTGTTTTAAAACCTTCGGTTTGATTGTTATCTATATTTAGTGCAACTTCAAAAAGTAATGGATCTAATTTTGCATTTTGAGCTTCTTCTGGTAAATATACTCGCTCAAAAAAAACATCTTGAACTTTTTTATAATCATAATATTCTGATTTTTTTAGTTGGTCAGGGATAAAACAAACATCTACTGCCAAAGGAAAATTTATACGCATTTACTACCTCTTTATATATTATTAATGTAATGACACTCTACTTGTTAGTATTCAACACACAATCAAAAAAAACTAAAACCCACCTGATTTAAAACTTTAGTGGGATTTAAATTTCCATCCGTTAAACCATCTATAATCTGCTTAGTAAACTCTGAAGTTGGTTTTTCGATAAATCTATCTAAACTTTTAGAAACTTGAAGTAGTTGATCTCTTTCATGTTGTTTAAAATATCCTTTTTCAATCATATCTAATAAACAAACTATTAATATTTGAGTTTGCAAGGCTGTATACTCCCCATAAAATTTAATTATTTTGCCATTTTTATCCTCCATACATAACTTCATAATAGTATTTCTTAAAGTTACATCCAATCTTTGTGTTTTATTTTTAAGGGCATCTTCTGCTTTTTTGTAATCCACTTTAAAACTTTCATAAACTTTTTCCTCTATTTGTAATGTTTGCTTAAGCTTTTGTACTTGGCCAGAATTTTTTATACATGCTTTAACCTTTTCTACTTTCTCCCTTTGCTCTAAAACTTCTTGTTCTAAATTTTTTAAAATATCTAAAGAAATATATGGAATCATACCATTTACTTTTTCTTTAAATTTATTGATCTTTGCAAGAGCGTTACTTTCTTTTTCCTCCTGTCTACTTAGAACTGGTTGTAAAGGTTCTTTGCGATTGTTTTTAGATCCTTTTTTTTGCCTTTTTCTTCTAGTAGGAACAACTACTTGAGGTTCTTCCTCTAATGAGGCAAATAATTCTTTCTCCGCACTCTTGCTAGCTTTAAGGGCACTGCTGTAGCTTTCTATGTTAGAATTCATTTGATTTATAAATCCCAGCTGGCAAATAAATAAATAGATATTTATTGGAGTTTTAGAAAAGTTAGCAAGCTCAGCTAATTTAGCCTCCAAAATAGGGTTCCGTAATAAATAGGCAAAAATCTTGGCAACTTCTAATCTATTGTTAATAATTTCTTCTATCATTTCCCTATTATCTTTGTTATTAAAAAAATCATTTGCTAAATTACTACCTATTTCAAAAGCTTTTTTCTCATTAGGAGAAAGGTTTGCAATTGTTTCTTTAGCCTTTTTTAACCTAAACTCCTCCCTATTTTGAAACATTTTTTTTGCTTTTTCTAACCCTACTTTAAAACCTTGTTTAAAAAGCTCAAGTTTTTTTCTTTTTTCTTCATTAAGCTCTCCTGTAGAAGGATTTGCAGTATACGAAGGATCTTCCTTAATTATCCTATCCATTTCAATTTCAGCAGTCACATCATCTATTTTTTCATCCAAGCTTTCAATAAACACCCAATAACCTTTAAATTGCCCCAAATCAAAATCTTCAAATTCAGACTTTTCTAACTGATCTCTAACATCATTATTTAAATCTTTTGCAAAAATTAAAGCTTTACTATAATAATCTTGCATTACTTGCAACTGCTTTTGTATTTCATTTATCCGACAATCAATTAAATCTTCTTTACTGCCGCCACCGAAAAAACTATTTGTATCTTCTCGTTCTATTTTTACAAAAAGGCCTTTAAAATCCTTTTCCGTTTCTTGTATTAATTGCTTTAAAAAAGATTGAAACTCCGTGTAAATTCCCCTTAAAAATTCTTTAAAGTTAAACTCCCCACAACCATCTTTATTATATTTATCTATTTGGTTTGTTTTTTTTGATTGGATTTTTATAAACCTATCATTTATAAATCCCTTTATATCTCCTTTATTTAAAAATACTACTAGCAACATATTAATACATTCATTAGCTTCCTCTCTCCCTCTATTATAATGAATTTTATATAGCGACGGAATCATCCATTCAGAAAACCCTTTTGTATATATTGCAATTTCTTTATCGTTTTTTCCTGAATTTATTTTTTCTAAAAATTCATTCATATGAAGTGTTAACAAACACTCTTCTCCTCTTTTTTCAATAATTTCTCGAAAGGTTTTTTGTGCTTTAAGCTTTCCAATTTGATAAAAAGAATTTTGTTTTTCAGCCATCTTTACAACTTCAGTAAGTCCAGTTCCAAATATCGATGAGGAAACTTGTTTTCGCTCTTTATCTTTTATTTGTGTAAATTTCAAAAAATTTTGCATTTTTTTATAAAGTTGCTGCTCAAACTTTTCTTGAAGAGGGCGAATTAAAAAATAAGAATCTAATAATTCATTTTTTTCTTCTTGTGTAAGCATATAAAAAAATTCTACTGCTTTTTGTTTACCAAAAATCTCATTTTGAGAATCTTCTGAATGTATAGGTAATCCGATTTCATAATCATATAAACATATTCTCCAATATGCAAAGTCTTGTTTTCTATCCTGACATTCTTCTTGATATTGATAAGAATGCACTAATAAATGTGGATCGATAAATTCTGGAGCAGCTTGAGCAGGAAGCTTTGCACTAAAAAAAACTCTGGCTACTTTTTCATTGATACCATCAACTTGAACCTCTTGAATCTTTTGCTCTTCAAAAAAATAAACATCCCCAGTTCTTAGACTACTTTTCACATCCATTCTTTACCCCTTTATATATTTATACTATTATAAAATAAGGGGAAGAGGATAGTAAACTATCCACTAACAATCAATAGATAATGAAAATATTTAAATCCAAAATGAAAAACCTGCATCCGCTAATACTTTTTCCACACTTAGAGTTTTATTCTTTAAACCATAGACAATTGCTTTAGTACCATCTAAATATACATCCTCTGCTCTATATTGATCCAATTTCTTTTCTACTTTGGCTAAAAGCTCGGCGGGTCGACCCACATTCAATTTTCCTTCTCTAATCAAA
>JBIKKN010000107.1:0-3897 GCA_044360335.1 Chlamydiia bacterium
GTAGTGCCGCTTTTTATTTACCATCCCAGTAAAATAATAAGAAAAAAAGCTAAGCTCATTTTGCTGCTCCTGTTCACTTTTATCAAGAAGTCCCCTATCTCTATAAAATAGGGCTAAAGCTCTATAAATAGCACCAGTATCTAAGTGGGTAAAGCCAAGTTTTGTAGCAAGCATCTTTGCAATAGTAGACTTACCAGAAGCAGAAGGCCCATCAATTGTAACTTTTATCCATTTTTTCATAAGCCTACATGTTTTTAATAAATATATATACCACAGGTGCTGTAAATAATAAAGAGTCAAGGTTATCTAAAACACCTGAAAAACCAGGGATAGAGTTACTATCTTTGACTTTTGCATCCCTTTTAAGTAAGGATTCTGCTAAATCCCCTATTTGAGCAAGGATACCTAAAACCCCACCAAGCATAATAGAGTGAACCAAACTCAGATGAAAATCTATGTTTGTAAAAAAGTAAGAAATCAAAAAGAAAAGGAAACTTGAAAATATAGCAAAGAAAAACCCGCCTATTGCACCTGCTAAAGTTTTACCAGGACTTAAATGGGGAGCAAGTTTACTTTTTCCCCACATTTTTCCAACAAAATAGGCTCCGATATCAGTAATTTTAGTAACAATGATTAAATAAGCTATCCATACTCTTCCATTAATAGCAACATCTGATAGATTTTCTGGATATAAAATCCTTACCATTAAACTTAATGGTACTAAAATATATACAATACCAAAAAAACTTGTGGCAATATGAACAATTGCCTCCTCTACTTTGGAAAAATTATATAAAAATATTGCAAAGAAAAAAAGACCTAACATTATTTGATTAATGCCGCCAATAACTACTAAAAAATAATTAGAAAATATTAAAAGGGCAGTAAAAAATGCCAAAAGCTTAAATGGCAATAATATCTTTTTTGTTTTTAAAAATTCCACATATTCCCAAATAGCAATCACACCAACACAAGCTGTAACTATCATAAAAATTACTTTCATAAATGCTAGTTGGGAAAAATAGATAAATACAGTTAAAAATATAACAATAACTGAGGAGGATAAAAATCTATTCTTTAAATCGTAAAATTTAGCTACCATACTTTTTCCTTTTAAGTCCCTAATCTTTTATGTCTGATTTGATAAGATTCTATAGCTTCATAAAAATTTTCCACTGAAAACTCTGGCCATAAAACCTTTGCCAAATAAATTTCTGTATAAGAAATCTGCCAAAGAAGAAAGTTGCTAAGCCTTTGCTCCCCACTTGTCCTAATAAGTAAGTCTGGATCAGGGTAATTTGCTGTATCTAAGTAATTGGATATTAACCCCTCAGTAATCTGTTCTTCTAAAAGAATTTTATCTTTTATATCTTTAGTAATTTTTTTTATAGCCCTAGTTAAATCGTCTCTTCCGCCATAGTTTATAGCTAGCACAAGCTCTAGGGCTTTGCCATCTTTTGTGATTTCCTTTACATCATAAATAATTGTTTTTAAGGGGGTAGGAAATGGTGTTAAATCCCCAATAGTGGATAATTTGATTCCATTTTCTAAGAGCAAAGGGCGCATTTTATTTAAATACACTTCAAAAATATGAAAAAGAGATTGAATTTCAGGCTCACTTCTTAGCCAATTTTCTGTGGAAAATGCATAAACTGTTAGGATTTTTACCCCTAGTTTTAAAGCAGATTCAGTAATTTTTAAAAGATTTTTAGCACCTGCAATATGACCTTCTTCCAAAGGTAAATTTTCGTTTTTTGCAAACCTTCTATTTCCATCCATAATGATAGCAATATGAGCAGGAATACTCTTATTCATAGCTTTTGCTAAACCGGATAAGGGCGTTTGCATTTGTGTCATCATTTTTCCTAAAAGTTCTGTTCATATTATCAATACTGTTTATTCTTTTCTAGTTTATTCTAAATAGAGAGAAACTACTTCCTTGATTGACAATTCAAACAAAATTTAATAAACTATTTCTTTCGTTATCTTATTTAAGGAAAATATTCCCATGAAATCTACACAAAAAAGAAAAGCACTTTTTGTAATTTTTGCTGTTTCAGCGCTAACTCTTTATAATATCCTCCCTACGATTTTCTTCTATTGTAATAATTTAAAAGAAAGTATTTCAAAAGCCAAAGCAGAAAAAATTAGTATAGATATTGCTCAAAGGGTAAATAAATTAGAAAATGAGTCTGTTTTGTGGGTCCGCTCCTATTGTAAACTTTTAGGTCTAAAACCCTCTAAAGTATCTTTTTTAGAAACCTCTCCAGATTCTTTAACTGTTTCTTTTTCTACTTCAAAAGATGCTAAAATTTTTAGATCGCACATGCAAAAAGCTGGAAATCTTATCTCTTTTTTCCCAAAAAGAATGCTTCCATCCTCTCAAAAATCTATAGACCTTATTAAAAGTAATACAGATGATATAGATACAAATACCGTAATATTAAAAAGAGAAATACCTATTCATTTTGATGTAAACAATATAGGTAAATATTTTACCTATGGGGAAATTTATAAAGAAGACGGTACTCTTACTTTGGGGTATAAAGAAATTTTAAATGATAGAATTTTTGAAATTGCAAAGGCTACATCTTCCCCATCTTCGGCAACTGTTTATTTAGAAAAAACTTTAAACAATCTAGATATCTCTAAAAAAACACCATATTTTCTACTTATTGCAGAAACTCTTCTAAATTATAAAACAATCTTTGGAGAAGAAAAAAATCTACAAAAAAAATTCTACTCTTTTGTTTTTAATTCTAACAACCATACTTCTGCAGAACTTTATGAAGCTTGCTTGCGAGGATTTAAAGAATCTAAAGATTTTATTTTAAAGGAAAAAATCGCTCTAAAAGATACTTTAGAAAAAGAAGGGCTAGATAAAAATGACCCTTCGATTGCAGAAGTTGCATCATTAAGGGCTTTAAAATATAACGAGGAAACCCTTTTAAAAGCAATTGCATTACTTTCCAATAAAAAGCATTTATTTACCCTTTCAGAAAAAAGGTTAGACGATGGTGAAATTTGGTCTATTCTTACAAATAATAAAATTGAAGAAAAAGATGTTTTTACCCTGTCTACAGGGTCTACCAATCCAATTATATCTAACATTTTAGTAAATTTAACAGAGCAAACCGTAAGTTTTGAGATCTCTAAAGATTTATTAGATCTAGATAAAATTTCATCCTTAGAAAATAAGAAAAAGATTCAGCAGCTTGTTTATGATCAAATAGCACAAATTAATGCTAAAACCAACGAAGAAATTGAAAATTTAAAAGGAACTTTTACCTTAAACTTATCAAGTGTTCAAAATGCAAAAAGCTACCTTGCTTTTGACCTAAAAGTAGTTGCAGAAGAAAAGCTTAAATCATTGAAAAAACTTATCGAAAATGAATGGGTAAGAAAGTCTGATGTTTTAAAAAATGATATGTATAAAATAGTTTCTTTTAATGAATATAATACATTAGATGAGCAGAAAAAACATTTTAACCTTGTGCTATATAGCCCACTAATTGAGAATACATCCACCTCCTCTGGATTTAAAAATGGTTCTATTTATATTATAGCTAAAGATTTAATGCTCTTATATAAAGAGCATTCAAAAAAGGATTTCTCAGAAGAAAGTGGAAATCTTTATTCCGATATTAGCGAGTTAAACTCTATATTAAGTTCTTCAGGAATGTACGGCTACCCTGGCGACTCTTATCCATTTTCTAGTGAATTCAAAGATGATATCATCTTTGAATTGAATGACTTTGCTAAAGCTTTGCTCACTGCAACGTATGAAAATTGGCAAGTTACAGCAGATAGCAAAAATGCAATCTTAGAATTTTCAGATTTACGAAATAGAATTCTTGTAGAAAATCAAATACAAGATAGTGAGCATGCAAATTTATT
>JBIKKN010000173.1:0-2730 GCA_044360335.1 Chlamydiia bacterium
GGCTATATGAGCATCCCTTCCCCTACACAAAATGCTTTTATTAGTAATTTATTACTATCTACATCAAAGTATTTTAGAGGGGATGAGAGAAAAATACTACACTGGGGTTTAGATCTAAATGGGGGTACAACAGTACGTGTAGCTTTAAAAGATAAGCAAAACAAAGCCGTAACATCAGATGCAGATCTTACCTTAGGTGTAAATGAACTTTATAGACGTGTGAATAAAATGGGAGTCTCAGATGTAAGCATCCGAAAAGAGGGCTCTTTTATTACCCTTGATTTTCCAGCAACCCAAAGTTTATCTGCAAGAGAGCTAATCACCTCCTCTTCAATGACATTTCACATGGTAAATGAAAAATTTTCCGCTAACAACAAAACTCTTAGCTTGGCTGTAAATAAATTCCTTCAAGAAGTTTGGAATGAAGGGATGGTTACAAATAAAACAGATGCAGAAAGTTTGCATTTAATTGCATGTACACATCTTTATGGTGATGAATTAGATGTATTAAATGCAATACCAAGAAGTGATTCAGGAAGAATTTTACTTGAAAATGGCTTAACTTTAGCAATTGAACAAAACCCTTCCTCAGACTCTAGTTTCAATGATAAAGTTTCAAAAATAGCGGTTCTTGAAGGGGAAAATTTCAAAGATTGGGGAAATTTAAACCCTTTAATAATAGTATTTAACAACTATGCTCTAGAAGGGGCTGCTTTAGATAATGTACATTCCGGTTATGATCCATCAAGTGGAAATTTCCTTTCCTTCTCTGTAAAATCAAACATTACAAAATCAGATGGTAGAGTAGAAAATCCTCAAGATATTTTATATTCATGGACATCTATGTTTTCCACCTCTTTGATGAGTAATCCAGAATATGCTCAATCTACAAATGGAAACGGTTGGCGTCTTGCTGCAATATTAAATGGTAGAGTTATAAGTATGCCAAGATTGCAAGATGCATTAAAAGACAATGGAAGAATTACAGGGAGTTTTTCTCAAAAAGAAGTTTTACGTCTTGCTGCGGATTTAAGAGCTGGTTCTCTTACCTATTCGCCAGAAATTATTTCTGAAATGACAATTAGCCCAGAGCTTGGAGCAAAAGAAAGAGCAAGTGGGATATTTGCAACTTTTATAGCATTTTTAGCAGTTATTGCAATAATGGTAGGATACTATCGTTTTGCTGGGGTAATAGCCTCATTAGCTGTAATTTTTAATATACTTATTATTTGGGCAACACTTCAAAATCTTGGTGCATCGTTAACCCTTGCAGGTATTGCAGGTATCATATTAACTATTGGGATGGCAGTAGATGCCAATGTCCTTGTTTTTGAACGTATCAGGGAAGAAAACAAGATACACAATAATCTTAGCAAGGCAATTGCATCTGGCTATAAAAAAGCATTTTCTGCCATTTTTGATTCTAACATTACAACAATTATTGCAGCATTAATACTTCTTAATTTTGATGCAGGGCCCGTAAAAGGATTTGCATTAACATTAATTATTGGTATTGTATCTTCGATGTTTACAGCTTTGTATATGACCCGTACATTCTTTAATTACTGGTTAAAAAAGGATAAAACTCAATTGCTAAAAATGTTAGAGCTTATCCCAAATTCTGGGATAAAATTTATGAGATATGGAAAAATATCTATTTTATTATCCGCATTTATCATTTTTATAGGTGCTTTTACCCTTTACAAAGAAAAAGCCACACTTTTTGGTATGGATTTTACAGGTGGAATGACTTTGGAAGTAGAGGTTGCAAAATATAGCAGTACAATTACTCCAAAAGAGCAGATCGAAAAGGCTTTTATTTCTAACGGAATAAATCATTCAGAATTTTCCATAAGGGAGCTAAAAAATCCAAATTCATTAAAAATATATTTAAGTAACACATTAAATAATCCAGGAAAATTATTCTCAAACTTGGAAAACAAGCAGAATTTTTTAGATATTACCTACTCTTTTGAAAAAAATCCAAGGCTTAATGTTCTTATTACTATGTTACAAAAATCTGGGATAAAATTTACGGAAAGTTCTTTAAGTTCTTTGGATAAAAATTTTTCCAATATTTCGGGACAAATTTCAAAGACTATGAGAAATAATGCTATTGTTGGCCTTGCTTTAGCTCTTGCGGCGATTTTAGTTTATATCACTTTAAGATTTGAGTTTAGCTATGCAGTAAGTGCAACGGTAGGTTTATTATTTGATCTACTTTTAACCTTAGCTTTTCTTGGAATTTTTAAAGCAATAGGCATGCCACTTTTTATTGATTTAAATACTATTGCAGCACTTATCACAATAATTGGTTATTCACTAAATGATACAATCATTGTTTTTGATAGAGTGAGGGAAGATTTAAGAATAAACAAATCAGATGATTTAAAGCATGTAATTGATCTATCTTTAAATAAAACCCTTTCAAGAACTCTTTTAACTTCACTTACAACCCTTGTAGTATTAATATCTTTAGTATTGTTAGGTGGAAAATCAATATTTGGATTTTCATTTTTAATGATGATTGGAGTAATGATTGGAACTGTTTCTTCTCTTTATATTTCTAGTAGTTTTTTACTAATTTTTAAGAGCAAAGAGAAAACTGTAAAGAAAATTTCTTCCATTATTGCGTTCCCAAGCTAATATTTTTATTTTCTGTAAGGGTGAGTATTTAGTTATCTTGATCTTATTGAAGGTAACTGCTATATTGAAAAGAAAAGTTATCTA
>JBIKKN010000006.1:0-11628 GCA_044360335.1 Chlamydiia bacterium
ATGAATGGGTTTTTTTAGATGGGGGGGATATAAAAGTTGGGATCACAAAAAAGGCTCAAAAGGAAATTGGAGAAATTGTTCACATACATTTTCCAAAAGTTGGTGAAAGGATAGAAAAAGGTAAAGAGGTTTTAGTTCTTGAATCCACAAAATCGGCAATTGATACTTACTCTCCCATTTCTGGAGAAATTATAGAGGTAAACACCCCCCTTTTAGAAAATTTAAAATTTTTAAATGAGGATCCAGAGGGTAAGGGGTGGCTTTTTCGTATAAAACCTAGTATTCTTGAAGAGTATCATCTTCTAGAGGACTATCTTCCCTTTTAAAAATAATTGTACCATTTATTAGATCTAGAGGGATAACAAATTGGTTTTTCGAATTTAAATTTTCAAGGGAAAAAATAAAGTATTTTACAGTTATTTTGATAACTTTTTCAAATGTTTGTACTATAGTTGCTTTAAATTTTTCCCCATCTTTGAAAGTTCCACAAGACTTGCAACCATGTTTTGCATTGTAACATAAAATTTCTATGTTATTTAATTTAGTAACAATAATTTTATCTTCTTGAAAAAATGGGTATGCTTTAAGAGCTTCTGATACTGAAACATAAATAGTGCAAACTACACTGCCATCCTTCATTTCTATGAGTTTAGCAGGAGCTGTATTATTTGTAGAAAATGGGGGTGTGGGTGTTTTGTAATAATCAATTGGTGGGGATGTTGCGTCTTGTGAATGAACACCATATAATCCTAATGTATACATAAATATCCTTTTTTTTCGAAAAAGTATAAATAAAGGGGGAGTTTATTTACAGAGATTTTATTAACTCACCTTACGCACAAAATAAGGGAGAATTCCTAATAAAACCTGATTTTTACAAAAAATCTATTCAGAGAATATTTAAAACAGGATAAGCAAGATAGGAAGGATTAGCTGGATGTAAAAAAAAATATTCATAATCCACATTCCTTTAAAAAATTCATTTAAAAAAAATTATCCTGTTTATACTGGTTCAAAAATTTTTCAAATCTTTTGCCTACTACACTTGTAGTAGGCAAAAGATTTCTTCTGCGTAACGTCAAGTTAATTAGTAGGGCTGATATTTATAATTAATAATGTTAAGTTTCTCCTCATAAAGGATTTCATACGTAAGGAGAGTTAGATAGAGGGAGTTTATTTACAGAGATTTTATTAAATTTATCCCTGAAAAGGCCATAAAAGCAAGGGCTATAAGCCCTGTTGTGATAAAAGTTATACCCATGCCTTCTAGATTCTTATTGATGGTGCAGTAGGTAAGTTTTTCTCTGATAGATGCAATTAGAATAATAGCTAAATACCATCCAAGTCCTGTGCCTGCGCAAAATACAATATTTGGAAGGAGGGGGTAACTTTTAACAACGCTAAAGAGCAATGCTCCTAAAATGGCGCAGTTAACAGTAATAAGGGGTAAATAGACTCCAAGGGAGCGGTAGAGGGGAGGAAATAGATTTTCAAGGAGTATTTCAAGAATTTGAACAAAAGCTGCAATTACTGCTATAAAAATAATAAGCTCTAAATAATCTAGTTGGATGGTTGGGGAAAAAGGTAAAAAGGAGAGGGCATTTTTTCCAGTGATAAATTTATGAACAAACCAATTAATTGTTCCAGAGCATGTTGTCACAATAAACACTGAAATCCCTAACCCATTTGCAGTTTTTAGTTTGGTTGAGCACGCTAAATATGAGCACATTCCTAAAAAATAAAAAAGTAAGATATTTTGGATAAATAGTGATTGAATCAATATGCCGATCAAAGAAGTAAAAGAGTAGTTACCAATCCACATAAAAACCTCATTTAAATTTTTCTTGAAAAAGTGTTGTAAATCCAAATAAAAAATCCAAGGATAAAAAATGCAGAAGGGGCAAGGGCCATTAGGTTGCAGTTTACATATCTAGATGGATAAAGCTCTGTTGCATAGAAAATTTCAGGGATTATTTTAAAGCCAAAGATTGTACCAAAGCCAAAAAATTCTCTGATAAAACTTACAGCAACAATAACAATTCCGTAACCAAAACCTGCCCCTGCCCCATCTAAAAAAGCTAAAAGGGGAGAAAAGTTTCTTGCAAAGGATTCGGCCCTTCCCATAACTATGCAATTTGTAATAATTAAACCTATAAATACAGATAAAGTTCTAGACAAGTCAAAAAAATAAGCTTTTAAAAATTGATCAAGGATAATTACAAAAGTGGAGATGATCAAAAGTTGGGCTATCATTCTTACGCTATCTGGAGTGTATTTTCTTAAAAGTGAAACAAAAAAACAAGATAGAGAGGTAACAAATATCACACCAAGAGCCATAACTACTGCTGTTTTAATTTGAATGGTAACAGCTAAGGCCGAGCATATCCCTAAAATAGCTACAAGAGGCTGATTGTTTTTCCAAAGTGGATCAAAAAAAGCTTTTTTAGGGGTAATATTTACCATAAAAATAATCTAACAATTTAAAAGATTATTTACATTTGAAAAATACTATTTTTCATGGAATAATATATCGGTTAAAAATAAGGAGAATTAATTTGAACGTAACAATAGATGAATCCCTAGCGTTACACTCCTATGTTCAAGAGGCTATGAAAGAGCTATTTTTGAAAAGAAGGTGGGATAGAAATACTGCAGGATTTTTAAAGGAACTTATAAAAAGGGTAGAAAGAGCTGTTCCGGCAAATTTTTATGGCTTAGATAAAGGTAGGATAAAAATAGTTGTTACTTTTATATTTAAAAATCAAGAAAAGTTAGCCGGAATTGAGTATGCATTAGATAATATTTCCAGGCAAATTAATCTTATTAAGGAAAAATTAAAAAAGGAAAATGGCTATGATTTGCGAGGTTACTTTGCTCGGCTAGATTACCTTGAGCTTACTTCTTCTTTTTATACTCTTAAAACTATGATAAGTAGTAGTAAGAAATATTTTTTTAAAGTAAATAATGAAATGATTAATAAAAAGAAATTTCAAGTAATGTTATTGATGCATAAAATTGCAAATTTCATATTTCCAGGTTGCAAGTTTGAAAATGAACCTTTGTATGAAAAAATTACAAACCAAAGTCCTGATCTACAAAGCAGTAGAGCTTTGATTTTTTCTGTGCAAGAGATCAATAACACTTTTATGGAGCAAATTAAATTAGCACAAAACTACCTTAAAGAAATTAAAAACTATAACCGTAATTTTAAAATTTTTGATGCTGTTGAACATGCTGAGTATACATTTATATCCTTAAAAAAATTTTGGGATAAAATTTTAGAAGTCTCTAGAAAATTAAAAGATAAAAAATCTGAGGAATCAGAAGTATATAAAAAGCAAATAGATTATATCCGCTATGAATTCGGAGTTATTCTTGCTGAAATTGGATCTTATAGGACAACTTCTGTAAATGATTATTTCCAGCAGTTTGAAGGGGTATTTAATCCATATTTTGATAGCTTATATCAAAAGCTTAAATCTAATCCTTCTTTAACAACAGCAACTATGCTTAGCACAATTTTTAAACATATGAGAAAAATATTTCAACAAAAAGTAGATGATAATTTACTTAATAGGTATGTAATAGAGCATTTTCAACGGATAAGAAAAAGGGAATTTGAAGATCTTAAATCTTTACATCCAAATTTAGAAATGCTTACAACACAATTTTTTGATGTTAATATTAAAAATCCAACATTTAATGATCGTGTTTTTTTTAATATTGCTAATTCTATTTATTCTTTTAAAATTGGAAATGAGTATTCAGCGTTAAATATAGAGCGGTGGAAAAAGGATGTTTTAATATCTTTAGGAGCATTTGTGGATAAAGATTTAAAATGTGTTTTTAAAAAGTTTGAAATCCCTTTAATTTTTTCTCATGACGAAAAAATTTGGGAGAATTTAGAAGAAATATATGAAGAAATTAACAATAAAATTCCTAAAAAAGTAAAAGTTAAAGGGAAAAAAGTAAAAGTACAAAAGATTATAAAAACAACCTATCAGCTTATTGAAACTCTTTTTAGAAAGCTCAAAGGTGCTTTCAAAGATGATGAAATTTTCGAAGAAGAACTAAAGGAGTATGTTTTAATTTTTTTAAAGAAAACAAGGTGTCTGGAAGTAGGGCAATTTTTTGAAAAAGCTAAAATTATAAATAGCGATATTAAAGAAGCTAATCTTAGCCAAATCGTTTTTGCCTATATACTTGCCGAAAGTCCCTCTGCTTTAAACATAAAAAAATTTGAAAAGCAATTTAGAGGTGCATTTGGTGGAGGCGGGGGAAGTGCCACTTAACTTTAACTCCATTAGACCTTTTTAAAAACTCCATTTGCTCTTTAAAACAGCAATTTTTGACTAAGGAGATTTTTAATTGAAAATATTGTTATTTTATTACATAATTATTCTTTAAAAAATAGGGGTTTTTATTAATATGGAAAAATTAGATATAGCAAATAAAATTGAATATATTTTTAATAGAGCTTTTTCAAGTGTTCAAGAATTAAAAAGGTGGCAAGAGGATCAAAGTCCTTCATTAGATGAGCTTATAAAAAAAATTAGGCAGATAGCGCCTACATTAATCGAGCAAGTTTCTTATAAAGAAGTGGAAGACGGTGTAAAGCATTTATTTTATGAACATCAGATAAAAAGTAATGCAGAAAAAATCCTAAAACAAATCGGTGAGCAAATGGAAGATTATAAAAAATGTATGGTGTTAAAAAATGGTAAGCGATCTAATTACCAGATTGCTTTTGCTCAAGTTTTTTTTGATGAATTAAATCAGTCACTTAAAAACATATCTGAAATACAAAAATATTTAAATTTATATCAGTGTAGAGAATTTAATCAAAAAATTACTAATACAATAAAGCAGCTTAGAATTTTAATAATACAAAATCCAAATTTTAAAGAACCTAATAAAGATAAAAGAACCGAAGAAAATAATCAGCTTGCAAAAGTACATTTTAAAATAATTTCAATCGGTAGGATGCTTGAAAGTTATCATCAAAAATTTTTAGACACAACTTATAATCTTGAAAATATGAACAAATGCGATTGTATGTTTGAAAAACGAAATGATGCAGAAGTTATTTTTAAAGATTTAAGGATATATAAAGAAGATCTTACAAAATTATCGGTGGCTTTAAAAAGCGATAATATTAAAATGTTTGATGAGGAAATTGCTCAAATTGAAGAAAAATTAAATGATTTCCTTATGGAAGTTGGATCTCTT
This sequence comes from Chlamydiia bacterium, assembly GCA_044360335.1. Lineage (GTDB taxonomy): Bacteria > Chlamydiota > Chlamydiia > Chlamydiales > 2-12-FULL-49-11 > JAJACQ01. The sequence continues at coordinate 5,230 of JBIKKN010000006.1, forward strand.
AGAAGATCGGATTTAGAAGAGGTTTTTGAGGATTTTGCTCCTGAATTTGATGAATTATTTGATAAATCCTATGAAACTATAAAAAATGAAAAGGGCTCTAGCTTAGAGGATTTTTTTCGCTATCTTATTGCTCAGAGTAAAGAGCAGTTAGGGGCAAAACTTTTAGAAAAAAATATCGATGAAGAAATGTTAAGCGACTATATTAGCGAGCTTTTACAAAGCAAAAGAAAATATGAAATGACAGATCTTGTAAAAAAGCATCCAAATTTTATAAAAATTGTTGCTCTTTACCAATCTTGCTCTACAGAAGATAGGGTGAAAAATAAATTATCTTTTTGTGTTAAAAATTATATCAAAGGGGAATTTATCTCACCGCTAACTATTAATGAGTTTAAGGCGGAAATATTGATGGCTCAGCAAGATTTTGTTAGTAAAGATTTATCCTTTTTATTTAAAGAATTTGAGATCCCATTTATTTTTTCAGCAGATGAAAAAATATGGGAAAGTTTAGAAGAAATATATAAGCAAATAAACTCTAAAGTTGGAAAAAAAACAAAAGCCAAAGCAAAAATTAAGAAGGAAAAAGGGGAAATAAAAACTACAAAAGATCTTGTATTAGTGATGAATAAAAAGCTAAAACAAGAGTGTAAGCAAATGATAATAGATGGGGAAATTTCTGAAGAAGAGTTAGAGCAACATGTGCTTATTATTTTAAAGAAAATAAGGTGTAGGGAGGTTAATACAATTTTTGTAAAACATAACGTTACTTATCCAGAAATAGAATCAATGGATATGCAAGAGTTGATAGCTGAATATATATCAATCTACCCTTCCTCTTCTTTAAATATAAATAAATTTGAAAAGCGCTTTATCGAGCAATATACTCCCAAAGGGGGCGGGGGTTCAAAATAATAATTTTTAATAATAACTCTCCTTACGCAAAAATAAAAATATTTGGGCTGTAGCGAAAACTCTCGCGGTTAAACAATTATAAAATAGCCATATCTATTTGATATTGCTATTTTATAATTGTTTAACCCCGAGGTTTTGGCCCTGCCGAAATCTTCTTATTTTTTAGTAAGGAGAGTAGTAACTCTCCTTAGCATAAATAAAAATATATAGAACTTTATGCTAAGGTTGCTTCTGCATACCTTTAAGTAGGGGGATATAGGGGGCAAGGGATGTTTTTATAGCGCTTTGCACCCCGTTTGTTGTGATTGTTGCACCAGTTATAGCATCCACAGTATACTGCTTTTTTGATGGTGGAAGAGACTTAAGCATTTGTTTAGGGACAAAATCTATACCAAAGCTTTCCATTTTTGGCCCGTGAAAGAGATTTTTTCCTTTAAACTGTTTTTGCCACTCATTATTTTGAATTTCTGCTCCAAGGCCTGGGGTTTCTTTTTGATCATACCAAGAGATTCCAAGGAGCTGATACCCATTTTTATCAAGTGCTATATACCCGTAGATTGCATCCCAAAGGCCAAATCCCTTTAGTGGAATAATCACTCCCCCATCTTTTATTTTATAAAAGAGTTTTAAAGGGGAATTTTGTTCCCCGTGTAAAAAATTCTCATAGTCTAAATTTTTTTCTTTAAAGGTAAAGGTGTTTCCTTTGTGATCAGCAAGCATTGGGGTAATTTTTTCTTTGGTAATATTGTCTATATCTTTAGAAGTTGCATTTAAAGGTAAAAGGTTTGCAGCTTTTAAAAGTTCCCTATTTTGGTAGGAAATTTTAGCCCTTAGTTGCATAGGAGCTAAAGCTGTAGAAACAATAGATAAAACGAGGGCACAAAAAAATGCTAAGGTAAAAATAAATAGGTAGGTTTTGATTTGTTTTATAAAATCCCCCTTTTTAATTGTTTTACTTTACCAAATATTTTAGGTTTTCGATATTTAAGGGTTACTCTATCTAAAAGGGGGGCAAAGCTGTTGGCAAATAAAATAGCAAGCATCACCCCTTCAGGATAGGCAGGGTTAATCATTCGAATAATGATTGTTAAAAACCCTATCATAGCTCCGTAGATAATTTGTGCAATGCGACAAACAGGCGAAGATACTGGATCTGTTGCCATAAAAATGATACCAAATGTTAACCCTCCTAGCAGTAGTTGTTTTAATGGATCGATTGCAAAGTGTGCAGGAAAATTAGGGCTTTTAATAGCAAAAAGGTAAAAACAAAGGGCGGTTAGGTATGCGCTTAAATAGGCGGGGAAAATGATCCTTAAACTTATTAATCCAGAAAAAAGTAGGATGAGCATTCCAATATGAATAGCGAATTTTGGTGTTTCTCCAAAACTACCTACCATATTTCCAAAGTAAAAATTAGAGTTTGTATAGGGGGGAATGTTATACATAAGTTTTGCAAAATGAAAGGATTTTTCTAAATGTTCTTGCTCTATTTTAAGTCCATTTGTGAGAAAAAGGATGTGATCAGAGGGGGAAAGATTTTCTAAAGATAACTTTTTATTAAATGCTTTTAATTTTTCTTTTATTTCATCTTTTAACTTAATATTTTTTGTAAAAGATAAAGCTACACCATCAATTTGAAGTCTTGAAATACTATTTGGAAGCTCCATGATATTTAAGGCAGAGGCGGTAGTAATACTGTCATAATTTTTTCCCATTTGATTGTTATAGGAGGCTAAATTTTTAGCGGAGGAGAAACTGTTTTCCCCTACCCAGATATTTCCTGTCATATAGGAGGGAAAAGAAAAATATACAATACATCTACAAACAAGGGCTGGATTGAATATATTCATTCCCGTTCCTCCAAAAACTTCTTTTCCAAGAACAAGCCCTACTACAACAGAAAAAATTGTCATCCAGTAGGGTAAAGATGCTGGAAGAATAAGGGCAAGTAATATACCTGTAACAAAAAATCCTTCAGACACAGTTTTTCTATGTAGGCTTGCAAAAAATATTTCTACAAGGCCACCTACAAAATAAATTAAGATAAGTTTAGGGATAAATAATTTACACCCTTCTAAGAAAAATGGGAAAAAATTATCTATAAGGAAGGAAAAATAGCCAAAAGTAGAGGTGCTCATCATTAGATATTGTTTCATTAAAGCAATATCTACATTTTTATAAAGGGTGCTAAACATACCTTGGGATAAAATTGCAAAAAATGCAACTGGCAGTAATGCAATTACAACAATAGTCATTACCCTTTTTATATCAATAGGATCGCGAACATATGGGGCGTTTTTTGGAAGGGAGGAAGGGGGATATAAAAATGCTTTAGTAGTTTCAAAAAGAGAATATAAAAATGAATTCATTTTATTTATGATAGGATTTATGATATTGATCAGATAGGATTGTACCAAGATAAATATGTGATGTCAAAAAAACTTTTTCTACTCAAGCGATCTTCTTTATTTTTTTTATCGATATTTTTTTTTGGTGTAGTATTTGCTTTTAAAGCTCCAATTTTTCATTTTTTTTTAGTAAAATATGTAGCTTATAAAATTCCTTTAGAAGGGGGGTGGGATTTTAATTATTCTTACCTTTCCTTCCAAGAAAAAGGGGTAGCCTTTCATGAAGTATCTTTAACTTCAAAGCAAAAGACTATAGAATGTAAGGCTCAAAAAATTCTATGTAAAGCCCCATCTATTGGAAATGTAACTCTTTCTAATCATTTTGTAATAGATGATTTACAAATTAATTTCCATCAGCAGATGCATGCAAAAGGGGGTATTATTTCTCCTAAAATAGCTTCTATTTTGCAATTTCTTCATCAAGTAGAGATAAAAAATGGTACAATTTCTATCCCTGGAAATAAGATTTTTTTTGGTTTAAAAGAGTCTATCTCCTCACAAAAACTTGGAGAAATCTTCTTTTTCAAAGAGGGGCAGGGAGAAGTTAGTGTAGAGCTTTCTTCTTGGGCAAATAACTCTTTAATAGATTTAGAGGCAAAGCAAACAAGTCTTTCATTTTATAAAGAGTTTATAGATTTTTTTACCGCAAACCAAATTTCTGATTGGAATATTGAAAAAGGCAAAGTAGATGGTAGGTGTTTTTTTTCTATGAGCTCAAATATGGAAGTTAAAGATGCAAGAGTCCATATGAGTATATTAGATGGAAAATTTAAAAATGATTCTTTGGGTATTTTATCTTCCTTTGATAGAATTTTTTTAGACTTAAGCTATCCTGTGTATTTGGGGGCAAAATCCTTTTTAGAAAATATAAAAATTTCTTCTTCTCTGGATAAGGGGGAAATATCAATAGTAAATGAGGCTGGAGAAAATAGATTTTGTTTTAAAGAGTTATCAGGATATTTTACTATCAATGCTTTTAAACAAGCTGCTATAGAAATTTTCGGTTTTGTGGACGATAGCGGACGTCTTTTACCTGTTCGATTAGCTGGCAAGCCCGCATTAAAAAATCAAGAGGGGCTGGAAATTGATTTATCTTTGGAGCTTGAGCCTGTTTTTGGAAATTCTGCTAATATTAACGTTATATGCTCCCACGAAAATGGATCTTTTGTAGTTAGCAGTACTCTTGATTCTTTAGAAGTAAGACAAATGCTTATTTTGCAAGAATCTTTAAGTTTAATCTACCCTGATTTACGTGGTTATTCCATAGATAAGGGAAGCTACTCTTTGGATTTTATATTAAAAGTAGATCATACAGGTATTGAAGAGCTCTCTTTAAGAAATTTATCTTTTGAAAATGTAGGGATATATTCTAAATCTAAGGATATAAATTTAGATGCAGCAAAGGTTAGTGGAGAAATTGAAATTGATCTTTTTGATAAAAAGAAAACAGCTTTTAAATCTTGGAAATTAGATGTAAAAGATGGAAATATAACAATTGGTAGGGAAGGGGAACTTCCTTATTACTTTGAAAATACCGATATGTTTATTTTATCAAAGGGGGGAAAGTTTTATAACTCCTATTTAAACACAGAAATTTCAGGGGCAAAAACAAAAGTTACCATAGATGGAACCTATGAAAAGCCAATTTTTGATTTGCTTATTCAAGCAAAAGGGCAAGATGTTTTAGCCTTTTTTACTGATCCTTCAAAAGTTTTTGAAAATGATATCACCATATCTTCGAAGGTGGAAATAGAGGATAATATTTTTTCTGGTTCTAGTGTTTTTACTATTGAAAAGGGGGAAATTACCAATACAATAGATTTTGATTGGAAGGGTTCATCTTGGGATACTTTACAAGTAAATTTTTCCTCAAAAGATTTTTCTGGGGATTTTTTTCCATATTTCAATGAAATTACCCTTTACAAGTGGGCTCTTTTTGGAGATTACTCTTTTAATGGATCTTATAGCAAAGATAAAGTTTCCCTTTTTTTACAAACACAAAATGGTAAATATCATCAGGAAAATTTTTGTATGGAGCTTGCAAAAGGGAGCGCTCAATTTGATTTTTCTCAAGATGGATGGAAAATAGATATTTACTTAACAGAAGGGAGAAAAAATCTATTAGATGGGGTAGATATTTTAGTGGATAAAGCCCACATTAAAATGTCTTCGGAGGATCTATATTTGATGCTTAGGGATTTTGAAGGGAAATTTAAAGTAGATAAACTTTTAAATCCATATTACTTATATATTGATCAGTGTGATTTATATAGAAATGGAGAAAAGGAATTTGATCTATCTATTCACAATGATTATTTAGAGCTTTGTAAGTTTTCAGGTACGTATAAAGAGGAAAAAATCCTATTAAAAGAAGTTTGTCACCTTTTGGATAGGGAAATTATAGTAGAACTATCTGAAAAAGAGGATTTAAATATTAGACCTCTTCTAAAGGAGCAAATGGAGTTTCCTAAGAGGTCTATTAGTATCAAGTATGTATTGGATGGACAAAATATATCTTTACCAAAAGTAATCAGGCACAGAAATTTTAATGAATTTGACTGTAAAGTTAATATTTTCGGAAGTAAATATTTTGCAAGTTTTTTAAATAAGGATTTAAATATATTTTTGGAGGGAGAAAAAGAAGATTTTACCTTAAATATTAATAATTCAGAATTTATAGGCACAGCAAAAGGGGGTAAAATTTCTGTTAAAGGGGGATTATTAGATTTTGATGATAAGAGTTTTTCTTTAAAATCTTTTGATATAGATAGAGATGGGTTTACTCTAGAGGGGGATTTTTCCCAAAAAGATTTTACTTTTTGCGGCTTTATTTGGAGCAAATTTCTTGATTCCTCTATTTATAAGGGCAAAGGAAAAATATTTTATCATACAGATTATAATGGAGCTTTAAATATTAAATCATTGAATGATTTTACCTTTTGTTATGATAAAAAATTGGTTATTGAAGATGGAAATTTTTCCTTAGAAGATGATAAAAACCAAGCTTTGGATTGCCATATAGATTCTATTGTTTTTCATGAAGAAGAAAATATGGTTTCTTTGCATGGAGTAGAAGGAA
>JBIKKN010000175.1:0-2688 GCA_044360335.1 Chlamydiia bacterium
CCCTTTTCTTTGGATGCATATTTTTTACAAAAAGAAAATGATTTTTGGATAAGTGGAAATTTTGGCAAAAGTAATTTTGTTTTTTTAGAAAAAGTTTTAGGGGTAACTTCTGGCAATTTTAGAGGTAATAAGAAAGCTTTTATCTTTGATTTAAAAGTCCCTTTATATGAGCAGACGGTGGATATTTGTGCTCATTTATTTTTTGATCAAGGGATAATTTTTAATGTAGATGGCACATTGCATGGGAAAAACATTTTAGAAGTAGATGGATATTGTAAAGATGGTAATATCGATCTTTTTCGTTTGAAAGGGGATATTGAAGGGGCTAAATTTGATGTTACACCAGTAAGAGACTCTTTGAAAAATTCTTATGTAACTAGCTTTTCATTTGATCTTGAAAAAATGCGCAAATTTCTTCCTTTGGATCTTGTGGAATTTATAGATAAAGCAGAGCTTAAAAGGGGGATAGAGCTTGCTGGAAAATTAAATTTAGAGGCAGGAGTAAGTTTTTCAGGAATTTTAAAAGGTACGGACTTTGATTTTAGTGGTTACTCATTAAGTAGTCTTTTTGGAAAAGTTAAATATAGTAAAGGTATATGTAAAATAAATGATTTTTCTTTGGTAGATCGAGCCTTTAGAGCAGAGTGTAAAGAGGCAATTTTTGATACCACAGAGGGTAATTGTTTATTCTCTACAAAAAATTTTCAAATAGAGAATTTTAGACCGTGTTTACTTTCTAAAAAGGGGGAAAGAAAAAAAGTTACCAATCCTTTGGTATTAGATAATATTCAATTTTTCGATCTAAAAGGAGATCTTTGCGATTTAAATACCTTCAAGGGGAAGGGTAATATCCACTTTATTAATAGTTTTGATAAACAAAAAAATATTGTTTTGGATTTTGCAAAAGAAATAATAGGTAGAATAGGTCTTGATCCTGTGCTTATGATTCCAGTTGCTGGAGAAGTAGATTTTTCTTTAGAAGATGGAAAAATCCATTTTCTAAAGATGCAAAATACTTTTTCAGACAACAGAAGATCCCATTTTTATCTTTGGGATAAAGAAAATTCATTTTTAGATTTTGATGGCAATTTACATATTAATATTGGAATGAAACAAAATGTACTTTTTAAATTTGCTGAGCTTTTTATTATATGTTTAGATGGAAAAATATCCTCTCCAAAAGTCTATTTAAAATAGTGATGGATACAATCTCCCCACCACTTTGTCAAAGGTGTAAGTCAAAAAGTAGATCTTTTTTGTGTGATAGGTGTATATTAGGGATAGAACTTGGATCTTTACAAAACGATAGAAAAATTGGCTATCTTTTTTCTGAAGGGGCTGATTTTATCCTTGTAGATAAAAGTAAATATAGGGATATCTTATTACAGTTTGTTATTATTCAGATAAATAGATTTAAATGGGAATATAGAAAAATAGTTGTAGAGCCAGAATTTATTTTTTTAAAAAGGGAGTTAGAAAAATACATCTGTTTAGATGCATATAAAACTCTTTATATAGTGCATGATTTTGTAAACCCTGTATTATTAGAGCCTCTATCGAAAGCTCATTTTATCTTAATTATTTAAGATTCTAAATCTTGCTTGGTCATTTGTATTTGACGACGAAGGGTTTCATCTGTTTCAAGCTGCTTTTTAATTTTATTCCATGAGTGAAGGAGAGTAGAATGTGTTTTCCCCCCAAAAGAGGAGGCAACTTTCATCAAAGACTCACTGATCATCTCTTTAGCTAAATACATAGCAACTTGCCTTGGAAAAGCAATTTCTTTTGCTCTAGAGTTTCCTTTTAAATCTTGAACACGAACATTAAACATGGAAGAGACGCTTTGTAGAATTTTTTCTACCGTTACTTTCTTTTTCGGAGCAAAAGAAAAAAGTTCAGATAATGTTTTTTCTACAATCTCTTGGGTGATTTCTAAATTTAATAAGCCGCAGTAAGCGCCTAAACGATTTATTGCCCCTTCAAGTTGGCGAACGTTATTAAAAATATGCTCGGCAATAAAAAAGGCAACTTTATTTGGAATGATAATCCCTTTTTTTTCTGCTTTATATTGTAAAATAGCAACCCTTGTTTCTAAATCAGGAATCCCTACGTTTGCAACAAGGCCCCACTCCATTCGAGCAATTAGCCTTTCAGATAATTTTAATTGTCCAGGAGGTTTATCACTTGTAATTACAATTTGTTTGTTATCATTTATTAAAGCTTCAAAGGTATTGCAAAATTCCTCTTCAAAATTTAATCTACTTTGTAAAAATTGAATATCATCTACGAGTAAAATATCTAAATTTCTGTAAAATTTTTTCATCTTATCTACAGTTTTATTTCTTAAATTATCTACAAGGTCATTGATAAAAGCTTCTGTTGTAATACATTGAACACGTAATTTTTTATGTGTTTTATTTATTTCATGGCCAATGCTGTGTAAAAGATGAGTTTTTCCAAGTCCTACCCCACCATGAATAAATAGGGGATTATAGGAGCTTCCAGGGCGCATTGCTACACCAAAGGCTGCCGACTTTACAAATTGATTAGAAGGCCCTTCGATAAAATCTGAAAAAGTATACCCTTTATTTAATCTAACCCCTTGAACCCTATCATATCCTCCGCTAGTACTTGTCTCTAAAGGGGCTTCTACCTCTTGTTTTTTTTTCTTTTCAGGAGGAGCTATTT
>JBIKKN010000155.1:0-2936 GCA_044360335.1 Chlamydiia bacterium
GTAATCAGAGGATTTTTATGAGAATCACATGGGAGAAAAGAAGCTAATTCTTTTTTGTAATTTTCAAGTAGATAATCACTTACAAAAACGTTAGGAACTTGTAAAGTAATCCCCCTTTCATCTCCTTTTATTACATTTATAGGAGCAAGCCAATTTTGAAATTCGGCATTTGTACATTTTTCTTTCATAAAAAGGATGAAATCATCCCACATATGTTTTGTTTCTTCAAGTAACATAGAAAAATAAAGCTCCCAAAGCTTAAGTTAAAAATCCAACGGTTACCTATAAACTCTAACACCTATTCTAAATTCCCTACAAGGTTTTTTAGTAGAAAAAATCTTTACCTATAAATTACTTGCCTTGTTATTTCCCTCTTAACGAGAGTAAATTATTTATAAGCAAGGATCAAAGCTTCTGCTTTATTTTTTACTGTAGTATTTTTTGCAAAAGTTAGCTGAGATGCAAGGGTTCTTCCTTGTGCTGTATAACCTAAAAGAAAAAGAGCTTTTGCTCTATTTAATAAAGTTTCTTCATGTTTTGGATCTAGCAAAAGCGCCATATCTATGTACGTTAATGCTTTTAAATAATCTCCCATTTCTAAGTAAATGGCCCCAAGAGTTTGCTTGTCATAGGGGGAATTTGGGGATAAAATATTTAACGCTTCGAAAAATTTTAAAGCAGTTTCAAAATGTCCTTGTTTGATATAGCAATAACCCACAAAACGAAGATCTTGTAAATCCTGCTCTTCCCAACCTAGAATATCTAGCCAGTTGATATCGCTCAATTTTTTTTATCCTTTTTGGAATCTTGCTCGCTCACCGTTTGCATATTCAATACTTTTATTGATATCTGTAACTGTGGTCAAAAGAGATTGTAATATACCTGCTTGATTTTCTACACTATTTTTTGCAGAAATATCACTACTACTATATTCATTTTTTGCCCCTTCGATCCTTTGTGCTGCTGTTTCTAATTTATCCTCAGGACCTAAATTTGGGGCTACTTGATTTTTAAAGAGTCTACCTGATTGTTCATTAAACCCAGGGGGGGGAGAAATAGAGGTTAGATCTTTATCTAGATTAAATAACAAGCTAACACTTGAATGAAGAGAGGCTGAAAAATTATCAAGGCCTACTGTTGCTGATACTTCTTCAGAGTCTGAAAGTAGCTTTACATCAATTTGAGCCTTACTTTCTTCAAATTGAATAGAGCTTGTAAGGGGTAGATTATCTATTGTTTTTATATCATTTATCGCCATAGCTTGGAAGATAATAAAAAATAACTTTAAAAACAAACTAAATATTTTTATAAGCTTAAACTATCTTCATCACTACCAACACCATCTTGTAAACTCCAAATGAACATATTTACTTTAAAGCGCTCTAATTCTTTTATCTGAAATTGTGTATGATTTTTATCAAAACCAATAGGGTTATCACTTAAAATAATGGTTGGGTTATTATTAAAAGCTGCAACTATACGAAGAGCTGGGGGAATATTGTTAAATCTATTTCCACTTAGATCTAAATATCTTAAATTAAGAAGGATTTTAGCTAAAGATTCTGGAAAAATGGAAAGTTCAAGGTTAGATAAATCTAGGCGGGTTAATTTTTCAATAGATGCTTTATGAAAATGGCAAAACTGACTTACCGATACGCAATTTGTTTTAACAGGGGGAACTAACCTAGATAAAGCTATTAAAAGTACTCTTTCTGGATCCAAAAACTTCTTTCTTTGTTTAACCTTTGGGGCGTTAGGGCAACTAATTGGAGGAAAATAGTGTGTTATTTGGTTCATTGACTCTCTTATTTTATTAAGATAACATTAGGATCCTAAGGGATGGCTTTTTTATTTGCAAATAAAAAAAGGAAATTCCCACTAATTCCCATTTTTTTTTGTTTTCCTAATTCATTTGAGCTGGGTCTTTTGCAAAGAAATTTTTTTAAAAACTCATTTTTTTTATGCGTTTTCATTGTAAAAATAAGGATAAAAAGGTATTCTGTGGGAAATGGTGGGAATTTAGGCAAACATAATATGGCAAAGGGATTTTTCAGTGGCTTGTTTAGTGCAAAATTGGATGAAAAGTCCCGTTTTGTTTTGCCACAAAATCTTAGATACCAACTTGTGGAAAATGGGGAGCTTAATTTTACTATTGGCCTTTCTATGGGAGGGTGCCTTGCTATTTATAAGCAGAGTGAAATGCAATCTTTGGTAGAAAAATTTGAGCAGAAAAAAAATATTGCAAAGTTTCAGAAATTTTTCACCTTATTTTTCTCCACACTTGTTTCTACAACGTGTGATAAAATAGGCAGAGTTTCTCTTCCTGATACTTTATTAAAATGTATTGGAATAGATAAAGAGCTAATGATTGTTGGAGCGATGGATAAGATTGAAATATGGCCAAAAGAGAAATTTGAAAAGTTATTTAATTTAGAAGCGATGGAAGGGGACTTATTTGATAAATTAATGGAGGAGGCTTTTTCAGGGGAAAACCAAAGCGAGCAAGTAAATGGAAATTTAGAAGAAATATTGGAAAAAAGACAAACGACGGTGAAATTATGAATCATAGCGCAGAAAAAGCAACAGAAATAAAAACCCCCCACATTTCAGTAATGATGGCAGAGGTACTTGAAAGTTTTAAAGACAAACAGCTAAAAGTGTTTTTTGATGGAACCCTTGGTGCAGGTGGTCATGCAGAGGCAATTTTAATGGCACATCCAGAGATTGAAATTTATATAGGCTGTGATAGGGATCAAAGTGCTTTAGAAATTGCTAAAAAGAGATTAGAGAAATATTCAGAAAAAATGCGCTATGTGCAGGGAAACTTTTCTGATTTGGATAAACACCTTTTATCCTTTGGGATAAAACAAGTAGACGGTTTTTTTTTGACCTAGGAGTGTCTTCTATGCAGTTTGATGATGGAAAAAGAGGTTTTA
>JBIKKN010000102.1:0-4079 GCA_044360335.1 Chlamydiia bacterium
CTCTTGATATGAGAATGGATGAGTCGGCATCGATTTCAGCAAAAGATATAATTGCAGAAATGAGTGAGATGGAACTTGGTGTAATTTTTAGAGATTTAGGGGAAGAGAGGCTTTGGAAAAAAGCTGCAAAAGCTATAACCATTGCTAGAAAAAAAAGCCCTATTAAAACAACAAAAGAGCTTAAAGAGGTGGTTGAAGAGGTAATTCCAAGATCTGGAAAAACACACCCTGCTACTAAAATCTTTCAAGCAATAAGAATGTATGTAAATAAAGAGCTTGAAAGTATTGAAGAGTCAGTAAAAAAAGCACTAGCTCAATTATCCCCAGGTGGGAGAATAAGCGTTTTATCTTTTCACAGCTTAGAGGATAGACTTGTAAAAAATCTATTTCGGTCAGCATCAGAGCCTATTAGAAATTTAAGAGGGATGCAGATAAGTGCTGCTAAAGTTAAAGTGATAACAAAAAAACCTATTGCCCCTGATCAGGGAGAGATTAAAAGGAATAGACGAGCAAGAAGTGCAAAGTTGCGAGTTGCAGAAAAACTCCATTAGGATGAATATATGAATAAAGGGCTTTTAGGAAAGATATTGATATGTACGGTTTCATTTTCTGCAGCTCTTTGCGCTTATTTAAATGCTAGAAATGATGTAACAAAACTTATGATTGACCTTCCAAGGCTATCTAAGGAGTTAAGTTTTTTAGAGGAGCAAAATACTATTTTAAGGTATAAAGTAGAACAATTTGAAAATCCTTCTTATCTTTTAAATTTACTTAAAACATCAGAATATGCAAGTTTATTACCAGCTGTAGCAACAGAAGTTATAGCTATAAAAAAAGATCTAAATCAAAAGCAAACGTTAGAACAAGTTAAAGGAATTTTTCCAAAAACTCTTATTGGAACAGGGGTAAGATAAGGGAAAAGCTTGTGTTTAAAGAAATAAAAAGTTTTAGGGGGAGATCTTTATTTGTAGGCTTTTTTCTCCTTTTTTTATTTTCCTTATTGCTTATTAATTATTATAAAATTCAAGTGATTGAACACGAAAAATGGTTGAAAATTGCAGACAATCAACACCATCTTGTTGTAAAAGAGCCCTTTCACCGTGGACGGATATTTTGCCAAGGGGAAAATGATAAACATCCAAGGTGTTTATCAATGGATGTTTTAACTTTTCATATTTTTATAAATCCCCTTGGAATAAAAGACTCTATCAAAGAAAAAATGATAGAAGGGCTTGGTTTTTATTTTGAAAAGGAAAAAATAAGGGAACATTTTTATAAAAATTCTCGATGGAGAGAAATTGCAGGGTTTATATCTTTGGAAGAAAAGCAAAAGATTGAAAATTGGTGGACAAGCTTTAGAAAAGAGGAAAAAATAGCTTCAAATCTTTTAACTTTTGTAAAAGATTATAAAAGATCTTACCCCTATGATCATCTTTTAGGGCAAGTTTTAAGTAGTGTTTATAAAATTAGAGATGAAAAAACTGGCAAAGCAATTGCTATTAGTGGAATAGAAAAGCAGTTTCAAGAGTATTTGCAAGGGGATGTGGGCAAAAGGTATTTGATGCGTTCTCCAAAGTATACAATAGATGCATCCAATAAACACGTTCCACCAAAAAATGGTAGTGATGTGTATTTAACTATTCACCATGGCATTCAAGCAATATGTGAAGAAGAGTTAAAAAAAGGGGTAGAAAATGTAAATGCAAAAGGGGGGATTGCTTTGATGATGAACCCTCATAACGGCAAGATTTTAGCTTTAGCTCAATATCCATTTTTTTCTCCTGCAAAGTATTTTGAGTATTTTTCCTCAAAAGAAAAGGAAGAATACACAAAACCAAAAGCACTTACCGATTGCTTTGAACCAGGCTCTATTATAAAACCCCTTACAATGGCAATAGCTTTAAAGGCAAATGAAGAGATGATCGAAAGGGAAAAAACTCCTATATTTTCCCCTTTTGAGATGGTAAGGTCTGATGATTTTTCTTTTAAGGGGAGAAATAGACCTTTGAAAGATATAGGTAAGCATAAATATTTAAATATGTTTTTAGCCATACAAAAATCTTCAAACATTTATCCAGCAAGGGTTATTGAAAAGATCATAGATAGGCTTGGCCCAAAGTGGTATAGTGATATGTTAAGAGATATTTTTGGTTTAGGGGAAAAAACAAAACTTGAACTTCCTTATGAAAATCCAGGGATGGTTCCAATTTATGGGAAAAAATATCCAAATGGTAAAGAGCAGTGGTCAGATCCAACCCCATACTCTCTTGCAATTGGGTATAATATTATGGTAAATGCCGTGCAAATGGCAAGAGCTTACAGCGTTTTTGGAAATGGTGGATATTTGGTTCAGCCAACTTTGATAGAAAAAATAGTTTCCCCAGATGGGAAGGAAATAGCATTTAAAAAGCAAAAGAAAAAAAGGGTCCTTTCTGGAGAAATTACTGAACTTATATGTCAGGCTTTAAAATATCCAGTAAAGGCAGGCGGCTCTGCCGAACTTGCCGATATCCCAGGATATACCGAAGGGGGAAAAACAAGTACCTCAGAAAAAATTGTAAAAGGTCAATATTCAAAAGAGAAACATTGCTCAAGTTTTATAGGTCTTGCTCCAATTAAAAATCCTGAATTTGTTTTAATTGTAATTTTAGATGAACCGGAAAAAAAATTTATCAAAGGTTATGGAACTACCCATTTTGGAGGAAAATCTGCAGCACCTATTTTTCGAGAAATTGGAAAAAGGGTACTTGAAAGACTAGGGGTGGAAAAAGATGACCCTTTTGGATTTTCAAAAAATGATCCAAGGACGATAATAGAAAAATCTGATTGGTATAATGAGACAAAGTATATAAACTCGTTATATGATAGTTGGAATAAAAATTAGTAAGGGGATCCTATGAAATTAAAAAGAGTGTTAAAAGATGTTAAAACTATACAGGTAAAAGGTTCTAAAGAGATTTCTATTACTGGGGTTTTTTCCCATTCAAAAGTTGTATTTCCAGGGAGTATTTTTATTGCTAAAAGGGGTATGAAAGTTAATGGCAATCAGTATATACAAAATGCAATTGAAAATGGAGCTGCATGTATTGTTTTAGATATGTACAACCCTTTTTTAACTGGGGTTACGCAAGTTATTGTAGAAGATCCATCAGAGGTGGAGGCGTTAATTGCTAAAAATTTCTTTGAAGATCCATCTGCCGGTTTAACAATGGTTGGAATTACAGGAACATGTGGGAAAACAACAACTGCCTATTTTACAAAGCATATTTTGAAAAGTGAATTGGAAACTGGGTTGATAGGAACAGTTGAAACTTATACAGGGCTAAAAAGATTTAAAAGTGATTATACAACTCCTGATATTACAACCCTTATGAAGATTTTAAAGGAGATGAAGGCTGGTAAATGTAAAAATTGTGTGATGGAAGTATCCTCTCATGGACTATCTCAAAAAAGGCTTGAAGAAATTTATTTTGATGTGACTGTATTTTTAAATATTTCCCATGAACATTTAGACTACCATAAAACAATGCAAGAATATAAAGCTGCCAAAATGAGTCTTTTAAATCATAGAAAAAAAGATGCTATTGTTATAGCTTCTGCAGACTCATCTTGGGGAAAGGAGATAAAAAAATTAGTTCCAGAAACAGTGACCTTTGGCTTTTGTAAAAAAGCAGATATACGTGCGGAAAAAATTACAAGCTCAATGGAGGGTTCAAGTTTTGATTTTTGTATTGGTGATGAAATAAAGAGGGTAACAATTAGCCATATTGGGGAATTTAATGTAGAAAATGCGCTGGCAGCATCTGCTACTGCATATTCTTTGGGGGTAAGTTTTGAGCAAATTGTAGAAAGTATGGAAACTTTTCCAGTAGTTCCAGGGCGTATGGAAAAAATTGAAAATGATCTGGGTATTGCTTTAATTGTTGATTATGCACACAAAGTAGATGCTTTAGAAAAAGTTCTTTCCACTTTAAAATCTATTACAAAAGGGAAAATTATTATTGTTTTTGGATGTGGAGGGGAAAGGGATAGGGAGAAAAGACCTTTGATGGGTAAACTTGCACAAAAATATTGCTCTT
>JBIKKN010000043.1:0-6519 GCA_044360335.1 Chlamydiia bacterium
TTTGACCCATCAAGTTTATGCATTTCCTACACAAATATTCATGAAATACCGGTCCTTTCCTATATTTTAAATTTTTCTGACCTTAGCCAACAGGAAAAATTATTAAAAACTCTTGTGGAAGGTATAAAAGAGTGGAAAACAAGCATTTTTTAATTCAATCCTAAAAAATGCTCCTTAAGCCACTTTTTATCTTCCTCCCACTTACCCTTTTGATTTTCTTTAAAAGATTTTGCAGACTTAATTAAAACATCAATTTTGGTAATATCATCAATAGGAACGTTTTCCAAAAGAGGGCTATTTATTCGCCTAAAATTTTCTTTTAGTATTTGCTCCATGGGGTAGTTTGGAGCCTCTGACCCAAGATCGGTAAATATTTCTATTAACAAATACCTATCATCCATCCAATCTTTTACGCCCCAGTCTATATCTTGTTTAATTCCAAGAGGATTAATACCTGTTCCAAGTGATAAAAATCTAATACTATCTTTTTCTTTTGCCCCTAAATTTTTATCTATTAGGCGGCTATAGGCAATTATAGAAGGGTTTACAGAAAATATCCCCCCATCAATATGCCCTTGATAAGATGGGAAGTAAATAGGTGAAGATGACGATCTTAAAG
Organism: Chlamydiia bacterium; assembly: GCA_044360335.1. Lineage (GTDB taxonomy): Bacteria > Chlamydiota > Chlamydiia > Chlamydiales > 2-12-FULL-49-11 > JAJACQ01. The sequence goes on from JBIKKN010000043.1 coordinate 620, forward strand.
CAACATCTACTATAGATTCATCAAAACTTGAAAATGTATCGTATATTTTTTCGCTCCACCCCCCTTTTTCCTCATCAAACAAGATACAAGAGGGCACTATAAGGTCTTTTTTCAAATCTCTATAGTGTAAATTCTTTAAAATTAAAGTACGAAAAAAAAATCGTAATCTTTTAATATGATATTTAGCTCCCCCATCTTTATTTTTAGGGAAAGAAAAAGCACCAAAATATTTATAATAAAAAAGGAGTTTTGAAGGAGAAAATCCTAAATTTAAACAAGTTGCAATCAAAGCTCCGGTGGAAGTTCCTACAAAACAATCAATTTTTGCAATAAAATCTTTATCTACCTCTTCTTCAATATATTTTAAAATCATCAAAGAATAAATACCCCTAATTCCTCCCCCATCAATTGATAACACTCTGTAAACCATTTATTTCCCATTTGATCCCTTATTCAAATCTAAGACAAATTACCCCTTTGTATTCAAGCAATTTTTCTATTGCTTTATTTTTTTTTAAATCTTAAAATAAGAAAAAATTATGAGAATCTTACTTAAATATTTATTTTTATCCTCTTTCCCCCTTCTGCTTTTTTCCAATGACATAGATTTACACCATGAATTTGAAGGCACTTTTGAAAAAAATCAAAAAGTTTCTCCTTTTAAAGGTAAATTCTATCTTAAAGCTGGCCCTGCAACAACTGTTGTATTACGGGATTTTGATAAAAGAGCAGGAACTTTTATCAATTATTCTCCATCTAAAAAAACAAAATTTAGACCTGTTATTGGACTAAGCTATAGAACCCCTGATCGAAAAAATAAAATAATTAGTTGTTTTGATATTGCCCTTTCTTATAGTTACAATGATCTAGAAACAGAAAAAAGAAACTATTCTTACGGAGAGATATTTTTTCCTAAAATTACAGCCCTTCACTACTTTAACTTTTCAAAGGATAGATCGATCTATATAGGAAGTGGGGCAAACATCTTTACCTCTTGGCAAAAAGAAACACACACAAAATCCCCCTCCTTATTAAGTAGTGATGATGATAAGATTTTCAACACAAGATCTTTTTCTTTTGTTGCTGCAGGATCCTCTGCTGTGATAGGTTTTCAAAAAAAGATAGATGAGGTATATTCTAGTGGTATACAACTAGAAATAAATACCCCCCTCCACTCGATAACAACCTTTAAAAAAGAAGCACGAACCCCCCTTTCTGCCGAAATCTCCTATGTGCTTGGCTTCTAATTTACATTGATTTTTATGCAGCTTTAGTTTATTATATTATGAAAAAAAACTGATCATAATTAAAATATCAGGACTTATACTACTTTTCTCCCAAAGAGGATTTTTCTTCTTATTTTTGCGTAAGATGAAGTTTTTAAAAATATCGATTTCTATAGTTGAAATAAATGTGGAATTTTATTATAATATTTTCCTTCTAACTTATGGAGAAATTATGAAAAGACTATTATTATCATTATCAATTTTTACAAACTTTGGTTTATTTGCAACACAAATATCTGAAAACCTTTCCTACTCACTACCTAGCTTTCAAAATATTAAAGAGCAAGAGCCAGTTAAACCGGAAAAAAGCATCAATCATATTATATTTAAAGTAGGCCCTGGTTTAGTTTCAAGCAGTAATGGAAATATCATCCCTCATATTGGAATCGGTTACAAATCCAAAATTTCTGACTCTATGATTTTTCAATCCTCTTGCGTTGAAATTAGTACAAGTTACAAACAAACCAAAAATAATAAAGATGGAATTTATTACGAAAATGAAGAAGGATTAACATATTTTCCAAAAGTAATGGGGCTTCATTATTTTAATAAAAGCTCAGAAAACAGAGTGTTTTTAGGACTTGGCTCTAATCTATCTAATTACAAAAATAGAATATGGTCCCATAGTAAAAACGAGGATGGATCGATCAGTACATATTACAACACAGTTTCCTATGATAGTACATCGGTTGGAATTTCCTCTTCTATCGGTATAGAGATGGGTAAATCAAGCTCTGCTATTAACACAGTACAATTAGAAGTAGATCAGCCTATTATGGCAATATATTCTAATGAGGGAAATAATTTATCACCAAGATTTTTTGTTAGCTATGTGGTAGGTTTTTAAGGTTTTTTTTCTTTAATTTATTTTTATATTTTGTTATTATTTTTTCTTTTAGGTGAATTATGAGATGTTTTTTTCTGTTTGTTTGTTTGCTAGCAACTGTTTTTTCTAAGGAGGATTTGTATAAAAAATACAAATACTTGTCCCTAGGAGTTAACGGAGTGAAAGATTTTCAAGCCCCTGCAGCTCAGCAAATAGGATTAGGTTATAGAGTTTCTCATAAAAGGGTCTTTTTTATAGATAGCACAGACATTTTTGTTTCATTAGTTTCAAATAAAGCCTCCATAAACACCTATTCTGGATATGTTTTTCCAAGAGTGTTGTTTATTTCCAATTTAACTTATGAAAAGCCGTTGTATGTAGGTATTGGTGGGGCTTATTTAAAAGAAAAATTTGGTAAAACAACAGAGATAATTATGGCAAATGCACCTATAAAAATTAGAAAAAACAAATCTCTTAGAAGAGCGGCTGCAAGTATTGCAATTGGTAAGACTTTCTATGTGGACTCAAATTTAATAAGTTTTTCAGAGCTTAATATAAACATCCCTTCTGTAGTTTTTTTTGATGAAAAATATACAAATCTTATAACAGCTTCTTTTTCCATAAATATTGGATTTTAAAAATTAACAAGGATAACAAATGAAACTTTCTCCCCTTATTTTGTGCTTATTAACTTCTTCTTCTTTATTATTTTCGCAAGAAATACCAAATGATTTAGCAACATCTTTAAGTAAATCTGTAAAAAAAACAGATAGTGAAATTTACCCCTCTTTAAACAAGGGTTTTTTCTACTTAAAATCTGGAGCAAGCTCTGGAGTTCTTTCCTCAGATCCTGCTATATTATTAGGGGTTGGATATCGAAGTAAACTTTTTGGTAGTTTTATTCATAAAAAACTTAAAAATAATTTTGCTTTCGACGTAAACTTTCAATCAACTGAAAAAAAATATTATAAATATAGGGCGATAGAAATGTATCTTCCAAAGTTAAATGGCTTATATTTTTTTAATCCAAAAGGAGAAAAAAGCTTATATCTTGGAACCGGTTTTGCTATAACAATTTCAGATCCAGCATACATTGTCGCTGAAAAAGATGCTCTTGATCAAAACATCTTTAAAGGTCAAATTTTTCCAAGTAATGATGTATTTTTAGGAACTAGTTATACATTTATCCTTGGTTATGATTTATCCCTTCATAAAAAGTACATGAACTGTTTCCAAATAGAGTGGAATATGCCTATGGATTCATTCCAAAATGATTATGATTATTCTAATCATTGGACTATTAATCTTTCTTATCTTTTAGGTTTTTAAAATATATGATATTAGGTAGCCTTCCATCTATTATAACAAGTGAGTCCCTTACCACAAAAACGGTAAGATTTTCTAAAATTCAAATCATAGATAACAAAGTTTATGTGTGTGAAATAAGACCTGATGAATTCGGTAGAAGTGTGATATTTTCTTTATCAGATTGTAAAGATATCTTTACTCCTTCTTATTCGGCGGTAAATTATGTACATGAATATGGTGGCAGAAGTTATTGTGGAAAAGATGGGGTGATTTTTTTTACCAATAAACACGATTGCCAAATTTACTCGGTAAAAGATGGAAAAATCTCTAGGTTAACAAATATGGAAAATATCCGTTTTGCAGAGCCTTATGTATGTGGAAATTTTCTCTATGCAATTTTTGAAGATCATAAGGATAAAGCAAAAATTCGAAATGGGATCATTAAAATTGATATGATTTCTGCAACTGCAGAAGAAATGGAATCTTCCCATGATTTTTATGCAGGAATTACATTTTCAAAAGATGGTAAGTATGCATCTTTTTTTACATGGGATTTTCCAAACATGCCTTGGGATGCATCGAGCGTTTGGAAAGTTGAGGTTTTAAAAGATGGCTGTTTTTCTAAAAAGGAGAAAATTAGCAAATGGGAGGGTTATTCCTCTGTAGATCCAATTTTTTCTCCCTCTGGAAAGCTTTATTATGTAAGCGATCATTCAGGATTTTGGAATATTTATTCAGAAGATGGTAAAGCTGTTTACCCACTAAATGCAGATTTTTCTTTTCCTCATTTTCGTATGAGCAACGATTTAATTACTTTTATAGATGAAAACACTATTTGTTGCATCTATACAAAGAATGCAAAAGATTTTTTAGCCCTTATTAAAGATGGTAAATTAGAAACTTTAGATCTTGGGTTTACTTGTTATTCTTCCTTACACTACAATCAAAATATTTTATACTTTATTGCTGGATCTGTAAAACAGACAAAAGGTGTATACTCTTATGATTTAACATCTAAAAAATTAATAAAATTAAAAGCCTCCGATACAGTAAATTTAGACTCCTCTTGGATTAGTGAGCCTGAAGAAATTTCTTTTCAAACACGTCATGGAGAAACTTGTTTTGCTTTTTATTACCCACCTAAAAATCCAAACTATGATTTTAAAGGGCAAAAGCCTCCATTAATTCTTGTGTCTCACGGAGGACCCTCTTCGCATAAACCCCCTGCTTTTGATTTAGAGTTTCATTATTGGACATCCAGAGGATTTGCAGTTGTAGATGTAAATTATAGTGGCAGCTCAGGATTTGGAAGGGATTATCGAAACCGCCTTTATAATAATTGGGGGGTAAAAGATGTGGATGACTGTGAAGATTGTGCTCTTTACCTTGTAAAAGAGGGTTTAGTAGATAAAAATAAATTAGCGGTAAGAGGGGGAAGTGCTGGGGGTTATACAACCCTTTGTTTACTCACCTTTAGAGATACTTTTGCCGCAGGAGCAAGTTACTTTGGCCTAAGTGATTTAGAGTTATTTGTTCATGACACTCATAAATTTGAATCTTTTTATCTAGAAAAATTAGTTGGCCCATATCCAGAAACAAAAAATAGATATCAAGAAAGATCCCCTATCCATTTTACCGATAAACTTAAAAAGCCTATACTTATTCTTCAAGGAGATGAGGACAAAATTGTACCTGCAAATCAAGCAGAGATAATATATAAAGCCTTAATGAAAAAAAAGATCCCTACTGCATATCTTTTATATAGTGGAGAGGGTCATGGATTTAAGAAAAAGGAAAATATTATGAAATCTATTGATAGCGAGCTTTATTTTTATCAAACAATTTTTGGCCAAAAAACAACTTCTACCAACCCTCCTTTGGTTATTCAGAACATCTAAATCTTTATAATAATTTTATCTAAGAAAAAATAAGCAACTTATGTTATCATAATTGTCTATGAAATTTCTGTTTAATTTTTTTTTACTAATACTTTATTCTTTTTCCCTTTTTGGTGAGCAAAAACATATTTGCAGCTTTCCAAAAATAAAGCTTGCCGAGCTGCTTCGTTATACGGCAAAAATTGCTGGGGTAAATTTTATAGCCGATGAAAAGCTTTTAGATTTTGACGTTGTATTTATCTCTTCTAATGGGAACACCCCTGATGATCTAATAAAAGATTTGTTTGTTTTACTAAAAGAGTACAAGTTAGAAGCTGTAAAAGAGGGAAATTCTTTTATAATTCGTAAATTAGAAGAAAAACAAATATCTTTAAAATCCAAAGAAGAGTTTAACTTTTATAAACTTAAATATCACCATGGCTCTGAAATATTACCGCATATTACAGCTGCCCAAACTACTTTATCAGATGATGTACCTTTAGATTTTTTATTAAAAAAAGCTATATCTTCTCTTCAGTGGGTTCAAAGCAGTAATACCTTTTTTTATTCTGCAAATAAAGAGGTCTTAGGAAGGATGATGGA
>JBIKKN010000190.1:0-20435 GCA_044360335.1 Chlamydiia bacterium
AAGAACTCAAAACCTCCGCTTGTTACCCTGATAAACCCTGTACCAATATTGGCCATCTCAATGAATGAACAAAGGTTTTGAGGAAAAGAAAAATCTAATGTTATTGGTTTGAAAAGATAATTGTTTAACCCAATTTGTAAAATAGCTTCTGAAATATTGGTGTTTTCTGCAACTGTTCCAGAAATTTCCTGATTAGCAGTCGGGAAGTAAGTATTAGTAACACTACTTTCAAGTGTCGTAAAATACTCGCCAGATTGAAAGAACAATTCAGCTTTTGGAGTTGGTAAGCCATAAGTATTCATCCCTAGATACTTCCACCATCTTGCAGCTATCCTAGCAGGTGTGTGAAGTATATTGTAAATTTCACTTATAGGTGCATTTGTTGAACCAACTAAATTAGAACCAACCGAAACAGTACCGGGTGCAAAAGTTACTGAACCTGTTTCGCCAGGTAATTGATAAGCAGTTCCTTCAATTGGATTTATTGTAACTGATACCCGATTCAACCAAATTATAAATTGGTTGTAGTCATTTGGTCTATCCGATGTTCCTGAGTCATCTCTAAGGTACTGTAATCGTCTTGAAAATTCAATTGCATATCCAGAAGCAATTATTCCAGAAAGAAGGTCTAAAACCTTTATATCTGCCGACCTTGACTTATTAGGTGTTGAATAGCTGCGATAAGTATGAGATTCAGTCGTTCCAGAAATTGCAATATTTTTCCATTGGTCAGTAAATCCTAGTTTGAAGGAATTAACCAAATTTTCAACCTTTGCATTTTGAACAATATTTGATGCTTTTTCAAAATTCCCAATCTGTAGGGCATCATCATAAAAGTAATCCATTGGCTCAATCCTTATTTGCCAGATTGAAAGACTTTCATTGTATTCAAATGCCCATCCTAAATTGAATATCCTACTTAGGTCTTCAAAAAATTCTTTAAATGATGTTGGAATCTGTGGATTGGCTTCATCTATTAATTGTCCGTTTCTAATGTATAATCCAGTCGTGATTAGGTTATTCCACATCAAGCCTTGATTAGTTACTGAAAAGTAATCCGAAACTAAGGCATTGGAATTTCCTGTGATTATGTAAAGGATTCTTTTTAAGAAATCAAAAATGTAAAGTCCTTTACAAAGTGAAGCTTCTGTTTGACTTAACTCTGTCCAATTGATGTAGTTTTCAAGAGGAAAAATAAAACCTATTATTCTACTATTTGCTGCTCCTAGATATTGAACAAATTGAACTTTTTCTTGAGGCAAAAGACTAAAAGTAAAGTTTGTTATTGCTGCTTCTAAAATTCCAAATTGTCCACCTGATAATGATATTGTTGCAAAATATTGTAAAAAAGTCCGAACACCTGTTGCACTATATTTAAAAAGAACAATACTAAAATTAGTATTTGGCTGACTTAATCCTAAAAGACAATTACATTTTAAATAACCATTTATTGTAAATGTCCTTTCAAAAGTAGTATTGTTTACAAAGTTTACATTTGTTGCTGAATATGTAAAACCAGTTACATTGATTGAAGATCCAAAAGGACCTTTAAAATCAGAATTTTCCCAATATAAGGGCCAGACTATATCTGCACTTGAAGGACTAATACTAGTTGAAGATAATTGTGCATTACGACCAAGTAAATACAACTCTTGCGAATGTAGCCTAACATCGGTAAAAGTCAAAGCAGGTATTACATTCTGGTCAAGGTCTTTTAAGGTCAATAGGTCAACCTCTGTATCTTGCCTTGCCATAAACACTTCCTTAAAATCATTTTCAAGGATTCCAACTGTAATCTCCCAGCCTTGTGTGTCGCAGGTATTCTTTTCAGAATACAAAGCCATGTTGATTAATCCATTGAAGTCATAGGTATTCCCATCGATTACCTGGTCACTTGTAATCCTGAAAGGAATTACATCGTTTATAAATCCAGAATCAAAAAAGTCTTTCAGGATTTTAGCACCGTTTTCAAATCTGGATGGTGTGCCTGACCATGTTATTTCTGTACTGAATGGTTGGTCGATTCCATGTGATTCTAACCTTATCGCATTGAACTCTATTCCATCAAAGCCAATAGGTTCATCAACTTGAATATTATTTATAAAGAATTTCCACCCTGCCATGTTGCAAAGTTGAATAAAAAAAGCCAAACTTTTCAGAATGGCTTTTGAATGCTAATTTTTCACTTTTAATATTTTAATATCGGTTTTGGATATTCATCTAGCATTGGAGTAAACTTTAAAATTTTTGGTTCTTCTCCTTTTATAAAATAGTTCCAAGTCTTTATTATTAAAGCCATTTTTAATGAAGGAGTCATTTTTCTTAAAGATGTTTTATCTTGCATTAACTTGTTTCTTAGCAAATTAATAGATGAATTTTTAATATCTGAACCAGTTGCCAATTGCTGAAAAAATGAAAAAGCTATTTCAGAATCTAATTCAGAAAATAAAGCGTAAAATCCACCAAAATAAGAAGGCTGCAAAATTTTAGCAAAGTTCATGTACCAATTTCTAGAATGATTGGCTATTCTTTGCCATTTTTCAGGATCTAGATAATATTGTTCCAAAAGTTCAGAATTTGTGCTTTTGTTATTTACTTGACCTTTTGATATTGCATTACTAAGCAAAAGATTATAATGAGCAATTATTGAAGGAATTGAATTGTCATTTTTGACTCCAGCGGCTCTAAAAGTATCACTTGAATTTCTTGAAGAACCAGTATCTAAAACTGAAAAAACCGATTCATCAAGATTAAAAGCAATGTGAAAATTTATACTGCACCCCGAATGAATTATTGCCATCAATCGTTGCTGACCATCTAAAACCCTGCCACTTGAGGCTATCTTTATTGTTTCGGCAGTTGAAGCCTTCCAACGTCCTTCTTTCATTTCCTTTGAGTATAATAAGACTCTTGGAGTTTTTGGCCTTCTATTGGCTATGTTTTGTGCCAAATAATGCTTTGCTAATTCTGGAGTAACCAGCATTTCAATAAATTGTATCATTTTGTTTTTTTGTTATTTGTTTAAAACTTGCAACAAAGTAAAATAAAAAGATTGGATAAAACAAAAAAGCCAGAAATTAATTCTGGCTCTTTCAAAACAAAAAAACAAATGAAAAACAGACTATCGGAGTAGCAACACCGCAAAGATAGAATTAATTTTTGAATCTGTTATTTAAAATAGTTGTTGAACGGCTTGGAGTTCTTACTTTTTTCATAAACCCTCGTTCATCCAATGAAATCGCAGCCACAGGCATATTCTTTAATCCTGATTCGATATTGGATAGCTTTTCAATTATCCTTCCTCCTGAATCGTTTGTTCGGCTTGTGTTGCCATAAATTAAACTTAACTGCCTCTTATCATTGATTCCTAATTGATTGTTTGGAATGATTTGCACAGGTTCATCGAATTGGGCTAAGGTTGCCACTCCAGGAGTGTAATAAACCTTTCCTGATTGAGTTATTACCTTTTCAGTTCCTTTCTCACCAACTATAGCCCTACCCTTGAATGGCTTTCCTTTTGTTCCTTCGGCAAATTCTGGAACTGGTTGGGCTAAAACTAATCCTGTTTGAAGTATAACTCCGGCTGTTATTAATCCAAGTAATACAGGATTTTTAATATTTTTAATAATTTCTGGTGCAGCAGCAAATATAATATTAGCAATTGCCTGTTGCTGATTTGCCCTAAACTCTTTTTGACGATATTCCCTTTCTGCAATTCTTCTTCTTTCTTCAATTTCTGTAATCTTTTGGACATTGCCATCAGCCAATCTGATTTCCTCATCAAATTGTTTTTGCTTTCTTGCCATATCTCTGGCAGCATATTGAGATTGAAGATTGAATAAGCCGTTTGTAGTATTTACTGCTAAGTCAAATGATGCTGTAAGTATTTCAGCATCCATTTCCGCAATTTCCTTTTTTAATTTTTCTTTTTCTTTTGCACTTTTTTCATCAATTTCTTTAAATTTTTTGGCTTTTTCCTCCTCTAATTCTATAAGTTCCTTATTCGTTTTATTTTGTTCCCTTGTTTGTTCCTCTTGATTTGCTTTTCTTTTATCAGCTAACTTTTTTTCTTCAGCTTGAATGTCTGCGATTTTATCTTTGATTGATTTTACTTCCTCATTGTTTGCTCTGATAACATTTTCTGCAACTAATTCTATTTCGGCTTGTCTTAATTGAGATGCTTCTTTTGCCTCTGGTATACCTGCCTTTGCAGCATCTATGTCCAAAGCAATTTTTAAATCAGTAAACTTTTTCTTGATTAAATATGATTCTCTTTCTAATTGTAAAGGATCTTCAAATTTGATTTTTGCTTTTGTTAAAGCAATTTTTTCTTCTAAATCTAAAAGTTTTAATCTAGCTTGATATTGCTCTTTTAAGGCTTTGAGTTCGGCATCGGTTAGACCTGCTATTTCTTCTTTTATTTTCTTTTCTTGTTCAAACCTTGTAAGGTTTACCATTAGCCCATCTCTAAACTTTTTTTCAAGTTCATATTTACGAGTTGTCTTGTCAAGTTCGGCCTGCTCCAAAGCAGACATCTGCCCATCAATTGCAAATACCTCAGCCTTTATATCAAATTCTTGCTGCAATTTTCTAAGTTTTGCATTTTGATTTACAATAGCAATTTTTAAAGCTTCTTCACTTGCTTTTTTACCAGCTTCAGCCCCTTTTTCAAATGAAGCAGCTAATGGATCATAAAGTCTTTTTAATTGATTGGCAATTCCTGCAGCTAATTCATAGGAACCTCTAAGAAATGGTTCCAATCTGGTTCCTATGGCTAAAACCAACCCATCAATAGAAGAATTAAACCTATTTTGAGCATTTACAAGGCCATTCAGATTCTTTTCAGCACCAGGTCCAAAAGTCTTTTCTAATTCGGCTGCAAACTTTGGCAAAGCATCTTTTGAAAGAACCTGACCTTGCTCAAGCATCTTATTTAATTTTATTTCACTTACTCCTAATGCTCTGGCCATAATAGTAATTGCACCGGGAATACGTTCGCCTAATTGCTGTCTTAGTTCTTCAGATTGAACAGTACCTTTAGACATCATTTGACCGAGGGCAAGAAAAGCCCCTTGCATCTGGTCAGTAGTTAATTTTAAAACTGTTCCTGCCTTTGTGACCGCTTCAAATTGTCTATTCGTTTCTTGTTGGCTTTGACCTGCCAAAGTCGATGCATTGAAAAAGGATTTGTAAGCTTCAGTTGTAGAGGCTAATCCTAATCCATATTTATTAATAAGGTCATTAAGAAACTGTTGATTTCTTGCAAAGTTTGCTGCACTTCCAGAACCAAATTCAATTGCTTTAGAATACCCTTGAAATTTAATAGTGGTTTCGACTAATCTATCTTTAAAAGCAAGTAATGCAGAAACCGAAAAGTACCCAGCCAATAAACCTGCACCGGATTTGACTATCCCGCTTAGGTTGTTCATTTCATTGCCAACATTCTTAACCGATTGGCTTCCCTCTTGACCAGTCTTTTTTAAACTGTCATTAAGCTTCTTCGTTTCATCAACCGCCTTCTTTTCGGCATCGGTTAATTTATCAAACTCATTTTTAGTTTTGGCGATTTGGTCGCTAGTGATAACATAATTTACAACTATGTTATTCTGTGAGATAGTAGACAATTTGCACTATTTTTGTTTTTTGATTGCCTCCAGCCAAATAGAATAATCTAAATAAAACTGGTAATAGGAACGTCTGACCAATGACTCATAGCTAACATCCATTCCTTTTGCAAATCTAATTCTTTCTTTATATCCGGACTTAAATTTTCCGAGTTCATCAAAGTAGAATGAAGTTCCATGTTCTTTATGTTCATGACCGCTATTCCTTTCAAACAACTCTGGAAATTCTCTTGTAACCCTTCCGAGGGTTGCAGATATTGATTTTGAGGCAGATTCAAAAAAAAAGTAGAGATGTCATTGTTTGAAGACCAAAACTTTACTTTTTCTAAATTATATTTATGGTCATAACCAAAAGGATCTTCATACTCATCAAAATACTTAACTGTGGCCAGTTTGATTTGAGTGTCTAATCTGATTGATAAGTTTTGGGCCTGCTTCATTGATTCATTAAGCACCCCTATTTCAAGCATCTTCTTTTCAACCTTCTTCTTAGGGTCAGTCAGGAGTGATTCAATAGCTTCCCAATGCTGTGTGAGCATGGTTGGATTCATTTGATAGTCCAACTCCCGATAAATCATTTTAGCAGCCTCCATGCGTTCCCATGAAATCATGATGTCCTGATTCCAACAGAAATAATTCTTGTTTCCAGATTTAAAGGCAAATTCAATCTTAGGCCAATGGATTTTGTCGGCATTGCCTAAATATTGAGGCTTATCATTCTGATTCGAGGAATCGGTTGAAACAGGCATTGATGAAGTATATCCAGCCGAAGGCAAAACAGACTTCTTTGATTTCTTGAGGAATTGGAACATAATAGAAAATTAAAAATAACCAGGGAGCAAAACAATAAGGGCAGTTGCCTAAAGGGTCAGAAAGGTACTCAGGTAGTTTATTGATAAGATTGGAATACCAATGCAGGTATGGAACAAAGATAATCGCATAGCAAAAGAATTGAGCAAATAGGGCAGTTGAAGTGGCTTCAAAGATTAGGTTAATCATTTCTTTACAGGTTTTTTTACAACTGGCCTTTTGACTTTACTCCCACAACTGCACATCTTACTTAGTAATTACTTTTGATTCATGAATTTTATAGACTCCACATTTTCCGCTGATGGTTAAAAACTCACCATCAATCTTTTTGACGTTTCCGGAACAAATTGTCCCGGATGTACGTCTGAATTTAATAAGGGTTCCTAAAACAAAGTCCACTAACTGAATGCTGATATTGTTATCGTTTCAACTTCAGAACCATTCTGAAATTCAAACTGAATGCAATTATAATCCATTCCATTCATTGCAACAAAATTAATTAATTGCAAAGTAATGTAATCAACAAACTGCAAAGAATAAGGACCGCCATAAGACGAAAAGAACCCATCAGGAAACAATGTCAAATCAATTGTTGCAAAGCCTCCTACGACCTCCGCTTGCTGCTCAAATGTAATCCCCTGACCATTGGCTATCTTTATAACTATATCTTCACTTGTGTAATCAATTGGAACCTGAACCAACATTTCAGAAAAACAAGATTGGAACGGCAAACAAATCTGATAGCACGTTCCGCAATTATTACAACTCATATCTTTTTGAATTTTTACAAAGTTAAGAAATTACAGTTGCATTTTTCTCGCATCAAATTTATCGAGATTATAAGTTGAAGTTATTTCTAAGAAATTGCCATAAATGAAATACCTAAAACAGTCAAGGGCATGGCTCATATTTGGATTCTTTTTTTTCCATGGATCTAAACTTACTGTCCTATCAACTTTTGCCTCTTTAAAATCAGCTATCAATTCCTTGCAGTTTGGAGTTGAAATCCAGAATAGGCATTTCTTGAAACACATATCAGAAATCAACTTTGTAGCCAAATGTGAAGGGGCAAACCTTAACACCTGCATATTGATGTCACGAACTCCCAGAACCGATTGAATCAATTGGAAGTTGCTAATATTGTTTTTCGTACCTGCCTGTCTGCTATTTCCTGCAGGGTCACCGTTTATGATGTAGTTCATACCAGGATAATCCATCATAATAGCCTTGCAAAGTTCTTCAAGGTCACCAACTCTGTAAACCTTTAGGATGTTTATCTTAGCATAATACCCGGCTTCCACACTATTCTTTGAGAATTGAGCAATTACACAAGTATTGGTGACGTTAAAGTCAAAAGATAGGTAAAGGTCCAATCCTGGATGGGCTTTAACTGTATAATTCTGGCAATGCTCATCTTGTTTGAAGTTTCTGGCAAATAAGGATTCCCGATCCCAAACTCCCCAGTTTCCTTTGGCATAGACCTCGTAAAAGGTTTCATCAACATCTTTCAAAGCCTCCATTCTGTTAGGGTATTCCTTATCGAGAAAAGGCAAAGCATCTAAGTAAGTGCCATGAATACGTTGGATTCTGTTTACCTCATGTTGCGGTGGTTCATCAAAAAATCTTTTTTTAATCCAATGTGAATCTGATACTGGATTGAATGTCAAAAAGAATCTTTTAATATGTTTTGAATGACCTCTAAGCCTTAAAGTTACTTGTGTGAAGTCTTCAAGAGCCAGTTCAGTTGCTTCTTCAATCCAGATATATTTTGCCTGACTTAAAGACTTTAGTTTTTCTGGATTATCGCAGCCTAGAAAGACTATTTTATTACTTCCACATCTTATCTCAAGATATCCATCTAAGGTTCTCACAATTGAATGTAATCCCCATTCAGATATTTTATTTTTGAAATCCTGATAAACTGAATTACGAAGGGTTGCAGCTACTTTACGAATAACAAAGAAAGTTTGTTCTTGATTTTGGGATTGGTCCATTACCTCCATCAAAAAAAACTGAATCATGGTCTGACTTTTGCCCGAACCTGCCGATCCCCAAAGAATATTGTAAATGTTTGGAGTAATTATCGAGGGTAGATACTTTTTACTCCATAAATTAGGATTACTTAAATCGACACTTGGCACTAATTAGCCTCTGTTTAATTTATTGGTCTGTTTCTTCACTATCCAGTTCATCGTTTCTCATTGGTTCAGGTCGGATAACTGTAATAGTTGAACCGGAAATATCAAAGTCTTGCTTTGCTTTTCCATAAGCCCTGTCCAGAAGCAACTCAGCAGCCCTTACATCACCTTTAATAGCTTTGTTTCTTAAAGCCATCAGGATGGCCTCAGCAGCAGATTTGCCGTCCTTTTCATCACCTAAAACATTGGCTAAAAGTTCCCGAAGTTCGGGTATCTTTTTGGGTCGGCCACCTCCAATAGTGTTGCCTGACTTTAACTTTCCGCCGTTTCTGCCTTCTCTCATCATAACGAAGTATTTACGAGGTTTTTAACTCAAAAGAAGCTGTAATTCTATTTTTTGAAGTGCTGCCTTTTAATTGAGTTGATGTCCTTCCTGTTTCTTTAGTTCTTCCAAATCTTGTAGCATTCCATTCACTATTTTTTTTTAAGGCATTTATTAAACTTGGAGCAGATGTTACAATGTTAAATCTGTTCTTTTCTCTTTTGTAAATTTTGCCAACTTGATTTAAAAACTTAATTCCAAATCCTGCGCCCTGATAATCTGGCAATATTACAAGTCTATGAACTTTTTTTATATTTTTAGCAGTTGGATGAGGAAAATGTAAAACAGATAAAAACCCAGCCAATTCATCATTTATAAAAGCTAGAAACACATTTGCAGCATTGTTATGCATATGACTTAAATAGTGATGTTTAGCAAACATTTTCCAGATTGACTTATCTGCTGTTTGGAATATTTCAAATTTGATTTCTGGTCTATTTTTTTTTTGCCCTTCAAAAGATTGAAAGGTCATTGTATCTGTATTAAAAACCCAATCTGGCAAAAGCCAGTCCTGAACATCAAAATGACAACTGACCGCAATGAATTGTTTGTCTGTTTTTCTAATTGCTTTCTGCATGGCAAAAGAACCTATCTGAGCAACATTTCGATCAACTACACTTGTAAACTCGTCAAAGACAAAAAACTTTTGAGAATCTAAGATTGCTCTTGCCAAATCAACTCTCATTTTTTGCCCATTGCTTAATACAGAATAAGGCTTTAACCAACTTGGAGGACTTGAAAAACCTACTGAATTAAAGGCATTTGTAATTTGCTCAATACTGCATTCTTTTGGCATATCATCCAATATTGATTCAGCAGAATATTCAAAATTAGTTATGTAGGAATCTTCAAATAATTGTTTTGCGATTGTAGTTTTTCCAGTTCCGCTTTTTCCTACAATTAATCCAATCTGCCATTTTTCAGGCAATGCAATATCTCCAGAAAATCTTTCTTCTACGTTTTCAGACAACAAGTCAAATCTTCCAATAATGGAAGAAACCCGAAATGTTTTTTTCGGATTGCATTTTTTTATAATGTCAAAAGTCGGCATTCGTATCCTTGTTCAATTAAATCATTATACGCTTGCTGTTGCATTTCTTCACTCTCACATACAATTTCAATTCTGTATGTATCTGTGATTTTATCGCTTAAATCTTCTTGCTCTGATTCTTCAAAAACTGGTACATCCAACCCCCACTTTTCCAAATCATCAGCCTCCCATTCATTTGCAAGAATATCCCACTCCCACTCGCCAAACCCGACATTGTCTTTTATAATAAACTCCTTTTGCTGCTGCTCTGACCAATCAACAACTTCAATAGGTACTTCTTTCCATCCGGCTTCTTTCATCGCCTTGAGCCTCATATTACCCCCTAAAACAACAAAGTCCTGATTGACTACAATCGGACGAACCTTTGCCATTTCTGGAAAGTCTTTTAAGGACTGGACAAGCTTTTCAAACTTATCGTTTTTTATTAATCGAGGGTTATTTGGATTCGATTTTACTTCACTGATTTTAACGGTTTGAACCGACATAGATTTTAAATTTAAGTGCCGTCATTTTACTGATAAGATTTTTTACTAACTATTTCTTTTTCGTTGGCTTTTTAGCTGTTTTAGCAGCCTCCTTGAAATCCTTTGCCGATGGTGCAGCCTTACTGCCAACCCGATTCATTTTTTCGTCTGAACCTGCTGCAATGCGTTTTCTTTTAGCGTTTATGTTAGCGTATAGTCCTGGCTTTTTCATTTTATGTCCTTTTAAATTTGACAGCTTTTGATTTAACCGATTTCTTTCCAACACATCCCCAAGCTTGACGGCTTAAGTCATTGGCACAGGGTGGGTTTTTACATTTCTTGATGCCTGCTGACCTTGCACAATAGGAATCACCTTTTTCAGTTCCGGGAGCAATGGAGTAACCTTTCGCCCCGAACTTAACGGTTTTACCTCCGATTGTTTTTGTAAATTTCTTTTCGGCCATTACTTTTTAGCTGCCTTCTTTTTTGCTTTTTTCGCTACAGACAAGGCAATTGCAACCGCTTGGTCTTGTTTAACCCCAGACTTCATTTCAGTCTTAATATTTTTACTAACAGTTTTAGCTGAATATCCTTGTTTTAGTGGCATAGCTTTAAAATTTGTTTGGCAAATATAAATAAAAAAAACCTTCAATTAAGAAGGTTCATTTTTTAACTCAAGTAAAAAGGATTTGACTAATAGTTTTATCCTTGCTGCGTGGCTTATTGGGACTCTGAAACTTATTGTAATCGTTTCAGGACCAGGCTTACGTCCTGCACCGGGTTTGCGTGTTCCGGTTGTTGGTATTCCTTTAGGCATATTACCAAAGAGGTTTTTCTCCCCTTGTTATAAGTGTAAAACCTGATTCATTCATTGATTTTGCCGAATAGCTAAAACCAGAAAATCTTCCTTTACCTTGATTTACTTTCATATTTTGACCATATTTTTTATAAAACTCATCGCCTCTAACAAATAGGGCATTGTAGCCAAATGAATTTCTGTTTGCAGGATAGATTTCTTTTGTGTCCACATTTGCCCAAACTGCAACTGATACATTTCCGTTTTTTAATAACTCAAATTGATTTTCCATTTTGTTTTTTGTTTAAAAGTTGAGGGGCCGAAGCCCCGGTTTGATTATTAGTTAAAAAGGCTTTTATGTGTATCAACAAATTGATTAATCAACATTTCCTGACGAATTTTTTTAGGATGCCATGAAAAGGTTTCTACGTATTCGCCATTTACAAACCAATAGAATGAATAAGAACTGTAATTTACAGGTCCTTTACCTGTGTTGTCGTGTCTTTTTTCTAATCTTTCATAAACCTCTACTAATTGGCCTTGAATGTTTTTTGAAGCTAATTTTCTCATTTTGTTTTTTGTTTTTGTTGCTGCTCCGTTGCAGTGATACAAAGGTAATACTTCTTTTTATATCTGCAAACTTTTTTAATAAAAAAGATAAAATATTTTTAAAATAAATTATAACTAATTGATTTTCAGACCGACAAATATTTGGTAAAATTTACTTTTTTTGTCGTTTAATTTGCGATATGGAATTAGAGAATTTTAACCTTTCGGAATTTGATTCACCCGATTTAATCGGGAGTGGGGCAAAAATGAATCCTGACTTTCTTTTAAAGTTGGATAAGGCGAGAGGAATAGCCGGAGTGCCTTTCAAAATCAATTCTGGCTATCGTACTGAATCGCATAATAAAAAGGTTGGTGGGACTCCAAACTCAGCCCATACAAAAGGATTCGCTGCTGATATTGCCTATTCTACTGGTTCAGATGGTTATAAGATTTTAACTGCTTTGCAGCAGGTTGGATTCACTCGCATAGGAATTTATGCTCGATGGATTCACGTTGATTCTGATCCCTCATTGCCTTCTAAAGTAATCTGGTCAAAATAATGAAAGAAATAGTTGAGTTCCTTTGCAGAATAAAGGAAGATTGTTATAAAATGATTACGGATGTAACCGTTTATTGGCTTTGGTTTATATCGGTCATGGAACTTTCGGAATCCTGGTTGTTGTTTCATGGTGGGGCTATCCTAGTACTTGGTAGGTTAATCCTTTTGGGGATGGACTTTTACAAAAGGACAAGAGATTTTAAAGAACCGGAATGGAAATCAAACATTTCACCAATCTTGAAAAAGGAAGCGATTGAAGACCGCAAAAAAGGCTTTATTCAAAAACTTATTGATACTTTTAAAGAACTTTTAAAATGGTAAAAAATACTTTCATTCTCGCTTTGCTTTTAGCTTTTTCCTGTGGCCCAACCAAAACCGAAAAGGAACTAAAAAACAAAGTTGATACTTTGGCAATCAGAACTCACCTGCATCAATTGGAGATTCTAAGGTTATACTCTGAAAATGATTCTTTGCAAAGGTTAGCATTGAGCATTCAGCAAGAGCAAAGAATAACAGAATATTATTTGAATCAGGATTTTGAAAGACTGCATTCCACAATGGATTCCCTTGCTAGGTCATCAGGTGAAAAAGGCAAAGGATGGAGGATATTAGGTCAAATATTTGGTGAAGCAGCCAAACGAGTAATACCAGGTTTATAATGAACTTTCAAAGGTGGATGGAACTTGCCTCATTCGTGGCAGTAATTCTATTTACTGGAGGGCTTCTTTTCGGCGTTGGCTGGCTTTACAAATTTGAAAAGATTGATACATCAGATTCAATTCTGATATACGTTTTAGGCCAATTCATAACAGGCTTTTGGGATATGATTAAAAAAAGGAATCGCATTGAATCCTTACCACCGCCTCCAAAGACTTAAAAAAAAACCCATCAGAATTTCCGATGGGCTTTCGACCTTTAAACGTCTATCATCAATTCTTATCTAACAAATACAAAATAAGGAGTCCAAAATACTTGACCTTGTATTGTAATTGATGCCCGATAACACCAAGATCCTGCAGAGGGAGGTATTGGTTGCGGATTCAATTCTCTATCAATTAATCCTGCTTGAGATTCACTTGCTGTTGGTGTATAGGTTCCTCTGCCTCCGCAGGTAGGTAAAACAGTATTTGCAAGATTACAGTTTTGTCCATATCGGCAAAGATTTATTGCGTGTGATGAAGTTGAGCCAACAGGAATATTGAATTTTAATCTCCACTTTCCATTTGCTACATAACATACTTGATTCGAAACTGGAACTGTTGCTGTTGAGCAAGCTTGACTTAATACAGGGGTTCCGACACATCCGGCCGGAGAAGAAAGTGCAGTTCTTGTCTGTACTCCATTTATGCAACTTGACCAAGTAGAATAAGTGTAAACACAAGGAACTGGTCCAGAAGCACCAGAACGAACTGTAAACGAATCAGACCTGTGTATCTGTCCAATGCCTTCCAGTTGCGCCCTGTATCGGTTGCTGCCTGATTTGATGATGGTATCGGCCCTGTTGATGGCAGCAGAGCCAACATTGAAAGCCCTTATCTGAACGCCATTCTCAAATATACGACAAATTGAACCCAATGAATTTGCAAGAACTTCTGTTTTTAAGATAAATCGATTGTCCTTATTCTGCAAAGAATCTACAAATAAACTTGGCGCACCAAGATAAGTACCTGAAATTGTTGTTGCTTGATTCCAAGTATTTTGGATTTTAATCCGAACCTTATTGCCATGATCGGGTACTACGCCACCACAATTCTGCCCATATCCCATTACAAAAGTCTGGGAACCGCCTCTTGCTGGTGAAAAAGGATTGCAATTTTCAGAACGGCATGAATCAATTGGTGCAAACTTACCC
This sequence comes from Chlamydiia bacterium, assembly GCA_044360335.1. Classification (GTDB taxonomy): domain Bacteria; phylum Chlamydiota; class Chlamydiia; order Chlamydiales; family 2-12-FULL-49-11; genus JAJACQ01. Next base: position 14,226 of record JBIKKN010000190.1, read on the forward strand.
TCATGATTTTTCCATTCACCGCAGCGATGCGTATGTCTTGAACCATCATTATGCCCTTCCTCATGAAGAACAACAACAGAATGCCATAATTGACTGAAGTTAGTTCCATTCATTAACCGCCTCCAATTAGGAGAGATGGCACTTGAGTAGATGCAGCTTACAGCCACTCTACCAGCTTTATTGTTTAATGATCCAACAAAGGCAATACCACCACCATTAAAGGTCGTATTAATTATGTGAACCCTGTCGCCATTGTAGTTTCCGTTATTGAACCAACTCTCAACTCCAGATTGAGATAGGACTAAAGAAGTCCTTAAAGAAGCATTTACATTTGGACTTGTCCATAAAGAATCAATCTTGTTTTTTGCATTCTTGTAAAAAAAAGTATTGAATGTCGGATCGATATTGATGTCCAATATTTCCCTATTCATCTCCACTTTATTCTGATGCAAAGCAGTTAAATGATTCATCATGGCCGTTTCACCTCCCTGCTTTTGAATTGTGCCAAAGTCTACGACATACAATGTTTTTATTGTCTTTCGCCCTGGGGCAACATTCTGATTTGATAAAGGCTCTTCAATTGTTGGTACAAACTCCACTTCATCCATTGTTGGCATAACAGGTAATTCTAATGGAGCAAGATTTGCATCCGGATTTGAACTTTGTGAACCTTCATACCAAGTTTTAATCCCCGTAATCGAATCCTGTGTCCATCCAAACCATTTGTTGCCAGATAGCTTTGATAAATTACCCCATTTGCCTGTCCATGTCTTTGGAGAGGTTTTTTGAAGGTTAAATCTTGCAGGTAGATTCCTTTGTGCCTGTGCTATTGCTGACAATAGAAAGAGGCATGACATCAATAAAGTTTTCATGATTCAAATTAACCATTTTTAATTTTAAAAAATGGCAATCAATACTTTGTAAAACCTTACACGTATCTAAGGATTGATTCAAGCTTTGAAATTTCCAGTTTCTTTTTATGGATGTAAAGCTTTTTGCTTGTCTCATTTTTTTGATTCTGAGCAAGATATTGATCTAATTTTCTAACCTTTATTTCCAGTTCCTTTTTTAGGCAAACCCTTAAATCGTACCTTGTCCACTTATGGAAATCAGCTTGATATGTGCCGTCCATTTCCTAAATGTTTTACATAGCCATTCATTAAAGTTGCAGCTTTGAAACCTGCCTTTTTATACACTTGACCAACTTGCATTTCTGAGGTCCAGGGTTCTTTTATGTTGAAAGTTGTAACCCCTGCATAACCATTTGGAAAAAGGGTTTTGTAATCTGATAAACGTCTAAGACCCGGATTCAGAGAAAATCCTGACCATTGACCCCTATAATCTGAACTCATCATTTGGTATCTCGTTCTATTAGGAGTCATTCTGGGAACTCCAACAACTGGATGGCCGTTCCTGTCACTTTGCGCCCTAATCCAGACCTGCATAATCATTGGGTCGTTTTCGAGTATATCCATAGACTTTTCAATGAATCCTGTTTTATAAAATTGCCAGTCGCATTCTGTGTGGAAAACATAAGAAGTTTTTACCTCCTTATACATTCTATCAATGGCAGCAATTTGGTTTTTTAGACCTGCAAATTCTCTATAATCGCAGTCAGGCCAAATTGATTTAATATAATTTGAAATAATTTTAGGCAATTGGAAACCAGAATCTTCATTAATAAAAAATGCAGTTGGATTTGGTCCATCCCAAAATTCAGTAAGCGATTTTACAGATTGTTCTAACAGGTCAAAACGACCGCAGCTTGTTAAGCAGATAGTTATATCTTTATTTTCCATGAGGGTAAGGTTTTAAAAAATTCACATTGGTAACTACTGACCTCCGATAATTGCCATAGGCACATACTAACACTTCCTTTTCATTTCTATAATCCAGAATAATAACATCTGAATTGTCTGATATGATATGATTGGTATCCTTGTCCATCAAGGTTTGCGTTGGTTTACAAACGCTAAAAATGGGCAATTCCGGTATTGACATAGTTAAAGATTTTTAATACTAAAAGTACTAACAATATCAACAAACAAAGAACAGAAAAGAAGGAGATTACCCCTTCTTTTATTTCTCTTCTGGTTTCTTTTTCTGGCATCATCATCATACAACAAAATAGGAGTTGTCAATGATGGTTAGTCTAGTGCCTGCCTCACAAATGAACTTGTCACTTGAAAAGGCAACAAGTTGATTTGCAAAGGCAACTTCTGTTAATTCAAAAGTTGAATTAACTTCTAGGTTTTTTACTTTGACTGTAAAAAAACCGAAACAATGAAATCGGCCCTCTATAAATTGCTTTCGGTGAATTTCAAATTCACCTCCCATGTGAAATGCCATTGACTGAATCGACTCTAACGATGCATAGCTAATTCTAGCATAAATTTTCTGGTGTTGTTCTGCTAACAAAAGCAATCCTGTATTTAGGAATGCTATTTCATTCATTGGTTTAATAATATTTTCCATTTTGTTTTTATAAATTTGTTTCTGCAAATAAATAATAAGCTTTTCACATTTGCAACTTTTTAAAATAAAATAATGTCAAATTATACTTCCATTAAAGGGTTTTTAGAGGTGCAAATTAAAAATCTGACCAATGCAATGAACCCTGATAAAGTTCTACGTCAGGCAGTTGTAACCCTTGTGCCGGAAATGAAAAACAGGATTCAGCAGGATGGGAAAAAATCTGATGGAGGGAAAATTACAAGTCCATCAACTGATAGATTTGGGGCTTATTCCAAAGGTTATGGCAAGAAAAGAAGCAAGAATGGAAGGCAAGTAAATCATATTGATTTGACCTTTAAAAACGATATGATGAGGGACTTGAAACCAGGGCCGACAGGACCGATGTCTTACGGTGTCGGTTTCCTATCCAATGAACAAAGGAAAATTGCAGGTTATAATGAGGAAAATTTTGGAGTTATCTTTGACCCGACCGATCAAGAGTTAAAACAGTCCTTAGTGACAATTAACAAGGCAATTCAAAAAGAACTTTCAAGATGAAAAATACCCTTCTTTCAAAAATCTCATCTGAAATTGAAAGGCTTTTAAATATTAAAGTTCTGAACTATGGCGAAAGTCACAAAGTAATTACAGAAAATCAAGGTTTCAATTATCGGTCTATTGATTCAGAAAAGCCTTGCTCAGTTGATGACAATTATGATTTAGTGTTATTCTTTGTTCGAGAAAATTCAACTCCAAATACTGAACAGGGCCGAGGGTTAAAACAAAAGCTTTCGAGAAATGTAAATTACAAGTTGATAGCAAATTCAAAAAGTGAATCGAATGATTACAATTTGAATTTCATTCTTAATAATATCAAAGAGGTTCAATTAATTGGAAACACAAATAATGATGGAAGGGCAATTGCACAGACATACTTTGGAATCGACAATTACGATTTTACGACTTACTTTTTATCCATTGACTTTTCAATGATTGAATTAATTGATTGTTCAAACTCTTGCCCTCCAGAAACAGGATGCAATTGCCCACCTGGACCGCAAGGACCACAGGGTCCAGAAGGTCCAATAGGGCCAGAAGGGCCGCAGGGTCCAAAAGGTGATCAAGGGGATAAAGGTGACAAGGGTGATCAGGGTGATAAAGGTGACAAAGGTGATCAAGGGGATAAAGGTGACAAGGGTGATCAAGGCGACAAAGGTGATAAAGGTGACAAGGGAGATCAAGGCGATCAAGGTCCACAAGGGCCAGAAGGACCGCAAGGACCAGAAGGACCACAGGGACCAGCAGGCGAAAACGGTGAATCTGCTACTTTATTCTTATACAATGCAAGGACAACATCAACAAGCGGAAACCCTACACCTGGACGATTACTTTGGAATAATGCGACACAGATAAATTCCACTCAGATAAACATCTCACATCTTACAGATGATTCGATTGATATTGATGTTTTTTTAGCTTTGATAATAGTTGGAACTACCATAATCATTCAAGATAAAACTCAAAGTGCAAATTTTCAGACTTGGGAAATTAATGCCCTTCCAACTTTAATTACTGGAACAAATAACTATTGGATTTTACCTGTAACCTTAGTTTCTTCTGGAGGGACTGGAACAACGAACTTTGCAAACAACCATAATTTAATTGTTGCTTTATTGCTTCAAGGACCGGAAGGTCCGCAAGGGCCAATAGGTCCACAAGGCCCAGCAGGGCCAACAGGTCCACAGGGGCCGGCAGGTGCAAATGGTGTAAGCGGAGAAAACACAACTAACTTTTTATTTAACTTTTTGAACTTCAATTAAATGACTGAAAATCAAATAAAACTTTTAACACTACTTCAAAAGGTTGATTTGAACCTGGCGAATGAGTTTGAAAAACTGGTATTGGCCAATGAACTTAGCATTATATCTGATGAGATCCTTGTTACAAAAACGGCAGAGATAAGCACTCAGGCAGGTGCAATTATAAATCCTGTAATTGTGGAGCCAGAACCGATAACACCGATAACAGAAAGCAAGGTATTAGAATTGATTAATGAAAGGGTTGGATTAGTTGGAACCTTTCCTAATATGATACTTTTGGTTGATGGTTCGGAGATTGCCAAATTTGATTTTCAAGATGTAACTGAAGAATTTTTTATAAACTTTTTAAATAAATACGGAATATGAATTTTCCTCAATTTGGACGAGTACCTTATATTGAATCAGCAGAGGGTGGAGTTGCCAATGTCGCTAAAGATGGCACAGGAACACTTTTTAAGTTAGTAGAGATGCCCTGGAAAACAGTTCCGGTAACCATCAATACAACTACCGATACTGTTTCGATTTCTAATTGGAGTTATATTTCTGTTTCAAATCAGATAGTCATTTTACCTGGTGATAAGATTGTATTTCTTAGTGGAACACCTGCTACTGGAACCTCATTAAATACTGAATATACAATTACTGATTTTTCAGTAACAACTGACACAGCTACTTTCAAATTATTAAACAGTAGTAATGTTCTGATTGATTTAAGTGGATCTCCTGCCAACCTAATCGCTGGCTTTAATGGAGGAGGTCGAATTGATATAATAGAAGTTAGGTCTGCACAATTAGCAAGGGCAGCAAGTTCTGCTCAAACGATTTGTGTTTTTAGAAAAAAAGTAACAAGTGCATCCTATTTTTTGATTAATGAATTTGCCCTTGCAACTGCAACAGCTAGTGTAAGTGTAATAGGTGCTAATTCAACTCTTACACCTACAGGTGGATTCATTCTTAATTCTGGTGATCAGCTTTGGTTTACTCAGTCGGTGTATGCAGGCGCACAGGATAGGATAATGGTAACGGCAAGAGGTAGTCTGTTTTAATATGTTCCCAGTTTCTACTCCCAATTTTTTACCAACCTTTCCAACTGTTTTGAATCGAGGTTCTTTGAATTATCGGTTTAATAGTTCTTTTCCTTCTGGAGAGTTTGTAAAAGAAAACCTTGCCATTGATTTAGTAGGCAATAACATATTAAGCTATCCCAGAGGAGGTGAATGGGAATCAGTTGGCATATTGACTTCAATAGCACGACCTAATGCGACAGTTGTGCATAGTAATAATTTGGGAGGTGTACCAATTTTTAATGGCGTAAACTCCAATTTTACTGGCACTACCTTTGAGCCTTCTCGTTATACCATGTGTTGCTGGTTTAAAGCAACAGGAGTTCCAAACAGTAATGATGCCATCGGAGGTTCACTATTGGCCGGAAATGGTCAAATAGGTTTGACTGGTTATCTGCTTTGTTATTCATGGCTAAACTCAGCTATTTACTATGGTCAAGATGGTTCTACGGCTTCCATAACATCGGCTAATAACAGCGCACCGAGAAACACTATTATTCACGTCGCAATAAGATTCAATGGTGCAACCAGGGATATTTATATCAATGGTCTTTTGTCTGCTTCTAATGCTTTTATTATTAACCCAGGCTATCCTACAACAGGAGATAGATCTTACAGGGTCGGCAGTTGGGGAACCGCAGCAGTTAGGCAATTCAATGGTGAAATATATCGGGTAAGTATGTACGACAGGGCATTAAGTGTAAGTGAGATTTTGCAGAATTACACCTCCCAAAGAGGATTTTATGGAGTTTAAATATTATTAAAATGAAAAACGGACCTTTAAAAACAATATGTTCTGAAATCGAAAGACTTTTGAAAATCAAGATTTTAAACTATGGGGAATCCCATGAGGTTATTACAGAAAATCAAGG
>JBIKKN010000080.1:0-4758 GCA_044360335.1 Chlamydiia bacterium
AAAGGGTTTTGATCCTTACTTCCTCCGGAGGTGGAGGTCATATTCAAGCAGCTTATGCTAAAGAGGTTGAGCTAATTGAAAAAAACTTTAGATATATTATTAAAAAAGATGTATTTTTAGACTTTTTAGGAAGTCCTTTAGGTCCATCTTTTGCCGGTGCTTGGAACTTTTGTCAAACACATGGCAAAGTTACTTCTCTTTATTTTTTTTCCCTCTGCTCAGGATTGGTTGACACTTTAATAAGCCCGATCATTATGGTAAAGATACTTTATCAACTTATTAAGCACGATATAGACCATATTATTGATACTCAGCTTAATGGTACCAAAGTTTTTTTAAAATCACTAAGGCTTGTGCAAACGCTTAAAGGTAAAAAGATTACCTACGAAAAAATTTTAACAGATATGCCAACTTCGTCTTGTATCCACTATTTTAAACCCTTTCTTAAACTTGGTAAAAAAGATAAAAAGTATTTAAAAGTTGTTACTACTTACCCCTATTTAGAAGAAAATCAAACAGAAGAGCAGTTTTGGCAAAATGTATCAGCTCTTACATTAAAAAATATCTCCTACGATAAATTCCCTTTAAGGTCTGCTTTTAACAGTTTTAAACCCTCAAATTCCCCCCTTTGTTTATCTTTTAACACGTACAATCCAAATAATACCCATACAATTTGTAAGTGCTTATCTTTTGGAAATACGCCTTTTATTAGAGGAAAAAATTCCATCACATTTTCTTTTGAAAAAGAATTTTTATCCCTTATTACCCTTGGAACATTTCCGCAAAAAACTGCCCTTATAGACTATATGCTTGCATTTATTGAGGAAAAAAAGAGTTTATGTAAAGAGCGCTCTGATGTGCTTTTTTTACTTGTAGGTCCAGAAAAAACTTCGGAGAGTTTTTTTTCTTCCATTATTAGCGAAATAGAAAAGGTAAAGGATTATCCAAAAAATCTAACTATTATTCCCCTCTCATTTCAAACAGATACAGTACTTGCCCCCTTATACTATAACCTTGATTTTATAATTGCTAAATCAGGTGGCCTTACCACAATGGAAATTTTACAATCGGTGAATGGTAAAATTTTTATCCACGAAGGAAGTCTACCAAAGTTTCCATCATTTTTAACCTCTTTTATGAAACGTAAAATTGATACAATGCCTCCATGGGAAAGGGGGAATGCAAATTATTTAATAGCAAAAAAAGGGGCAAAGATGATCTCATCTAAAAACTTTTCCTCTGTTACAAGGAGCTTTTTCTTAAAAAATATTAATTCTGCTGCAGTAAGTGTAGTATAAAGCCATCCCAATTTTCTTCATTTACCATTTGCTCTAGGATGTTTTTATTACTCTTTGTAAGTTTTGCAAAAGATGGTATATCCTCTCTTAAGTTTTGCTCACTCTCTTTTATAAGACCTCTTACTATACTTTTTGTTAAACTTTTCCATTTAACGGAAGAATTACTAATCTGTTTCATATGTTTAATAAGATCTCTTCTTTCAAAAACATAGGCTAAAAATTGTGTAGAGCTTACATTGTTGAGTTGCTTTGCTAAACTTTTTAAATAGGATTTTTGAAACATTAAATAAACAATAGAGCTCTCCCCCATCATTTGTAAAAGCTCTTTTATAACTTGCCCTTCTTTTTGACTAACTGTAACCGTAAACACCTTTTTCTCCACTTGCAAAGGTTTTGAAATATCCTCTGCTGATAAAAAATTAGCCCCTAAAAATAATAATAAATAAGTTAAATATTTCTTCATTAGTTTCTCCTTATTAATAAATATTCTACAAGTTGTTGCCACTTTCTGTTTTCTACAAATTCTAATAATAAATTCTCTTCTATATTTACAAGTTTAGCAAAACTTCCCAAAGAGTCTTTTATTTGAAGGTAAACAGATGGCTGATTACACTTATCATTGAATCCAGAGATAAATGCATTCCACTGAAAGTATCTTTTTCTAGTATTTTTTATATAACTGGTAAGATCAGATCTTTGCATTACATAGTACAAAAATTCCAAAGGGGGAATTTTGTCCATTTCCTTACCAAGAGCCCTTAAATGAAAGGCATCGAATAATAACGCAGTAGTACTTTTTTCTGAAAGAGAATATAAAATAGTTTCCATACATTCTATTTCTCTATCTGTTGCTTTAAACTCGATCTCACCTGCTTGCAAACAAGTAAACATAAAAATTAGCACAAACAGCTTTTTCATAAGTTTTCTAATTCCCTAATATCGGCATCAACCATCATTTTAACAAGCTCATCAATAGAGGTTTTTGATTCCCATCCAAGCTCCCTTTTTGCTTTGGATGGATCTGCAATCAGTAAATCTACTTCTGCGGGTCTAAAATACTTTTCTGAAATTCTTACAAGAACTTTATTAGTAGATTCATCAACCCCTACTTCATCTATCCCAAGACCTTGCCATTTTATAGTAATACCTATTTGAAAAAAAGCTTTTTCTACAAATTCCCTTATGCTATACATTTTCCCAGTGCCAATTACAAAATCATCCCCCTGCTTTTGCTGGAGCATCATCCACATAGCTTCTACATAATCTTTTGCATATCCAAAATCTCTTTTTGCATCTAAATTCCCTAAATATAAGCACTCTTGCAATCCCATACATATTTTTGCAACTGCCATAGTAATTTTTTTAGTTACAAAAGTTTCCCCTCTTTTTGGAGATTCATGATTAAATAATATCCCATTAGACACATGCATCTGGTAGGCTTCCCTATAGTTTTTTGCAATAAAATATGCATATACTTTAGCAACTCCATAAGGAGATCTTGGATAAAATGGGGTTGTCTCACTTTGAGGTACCTGCAAAACTTTTCCATACATCTCACTTGTTGATGCTTGATAAATCCTTGTAGTCTCGTTTAACCCTAATAACCTTACAGCTTCTAAAATGTTAAGTACCCCTTGAGCATCTACTAAATTTGTATAAAAAGGGAGTTCAAAGGAAACCTGCACATGACTTTGAGCAGCTAAATTATATATTTCATCAGGTCTTACCTTATTTATTAGGTTACAAACATTTAATGGATCAGATAAATCCCCATAATGAAGAATAAATGTATTATTATTTTTCATAGGATCTTGGTACAAATGATCAATTCGTTTGGTATTAATAGAAGAGCTCCTTCTTTTTACACCATGAACTATATACCCTTTTTCGAGCAAAAGCTCCGATAAATAGGCACCATCTTGACCTGTAACACCAAATATTAATGCAGTTTTTGCCTCTACACCTAAAATCAAAAACAAAACTGCAATACAAATTTTACGTTTCATAAACATCCTTATATTTTTAAAATAAAAGACTTATTACATATGATAATTTATTTTTCAATAGAATATGTTGTAAAACACCAAGATATTTTTTATACTCTTTTTCTATGAAATGTTACACCTTAGCAAAAAAAATTGTTACAACTCTCCATAATGCTGGTTTTACTGCCTATTTTGCTGGCGGTTGGGTTAGAGATCATTTACTTGCCAAAGATGCAGATGATATCGATATTGCAACAACTGCAACCCCTGATGAAATTATGGGGTTATTTCCCAAAACAATTCCCGTAGGTATTAATTTTTCTATTTTAATTGTGGTAGAAGATGGTGTGCATTTTGAAGTTGCAACTTTTAGAGAGGATGACCTTTATCATGACGGAAGACGACCTTCCAAAATAACGCATGCAACTGCAATAGAGGATGCTAAACGGCGAGATTTTACTATTAATGGAATGTTTTTTGATCCCCTTACAGATACTTTATATGACTATGTACATGGAAAAAAGGATCTGGAAAATGGGATTATTCGAGCAATTGGAGATCCCCATCAAAGATTTAAAGAAGATCGATTAAGGATGATTAGAGCTTGTAGATATAGCGCACGTTTTTCTTTTACTATTGAAGAAAATACAAAAAATGCAATCTTAATTCATGCTAAAGAATTATTCCCAGCTGTTGCTATTGAAAGAGTTTATGATGAATTTAAAAAAATGACAAAAGATCCACACCTTTTTGATGCACTAATTTTAATGCATGAATTTGGTCTACTTTCTGTAATTTTTAAAGAACTTACCTTTTTGCCCATCACAGAACTTAAAAAAAGGATAGCAAATACAAAAGAGTTTCCTTTAGAAACTTATCCTACTATTTATCTTTATCAGCTATTTAAAGACTTATCTTTAAAAGAAAAAATTGCAATTTGTAAATATTTTAAGGTTTCCAACAGCGAAATTAAATTTACCGAAGAGTTAGAAAAATGGAAAAACTGGGATAAACTTTCTGACTTTGAGCTTGCTAACCTTTATGCTCACCCCCTTTGTAAGAAATTTGAAACAATTGCTTGTATCTATTCAGAGGATAAAAATTGCAAAATATTTCATAAAAATAAACAAGAGTATCTACGCTTTCACATAGATTGTATTAAAAATAACTCTCCAATTGTAACTTCTCAGGATCTAATCAATATTGGAATTGCAAAGGGTAAAGAGCTTGGAATAAAATTAAAACTTGCTGAGCAAATAGCTGTGAATAAAAACCTTTTAAGCAAAGAAGAAATTATTGCTCTACTGCAATCTGAAAACTACTAAAGTAATATCATCGTACTGCTCTTCCCCTTCTACAAATGTGGAAACTCCATCAATAATATGCTTTGTAAAGCTTTCTGCATTTTCTCCAGTAAAACTTTCTACTGATTGTTTTAACCTTTCTTCAGTATAAAGTTTTTTTTCCTTATTTTG
>JBIKKN010000046.1:0-6112 GCA_044360335.1 Chlamydiia bacterium
GTTAAATTATAAATTAATTACAAAATTAAAGCAATATTTAAAATAAAAAGTACACTTTATTTTCAAAAGTTTACAATTTTATATGGCCAGCAATTTTTAATCATATCACCAATTAACTTTGCTCCCCCTCTCTATATATTTTATTTTCTAATTTTTTTTACAACTATCCAACCAAGTCTTATCCCAGTTACCCTCATACAATACCCCTTAAAATTATTTATAAAAAAAAGGCGCTATAAGTAAACTTATAGCGCCTTTATGCTCCGGCTGCTGGATTCGAACCAGCGACCAATAGATTAACAGTCTACTGCTCTACCACTGAGCTAAGCCGGAAAAGATGGTACTATCTTAGCAAAATTTAAAATTTCCTACAATAAAAAAAATAAAAATCGACAAAAAGAAGATGCACAAGTATCCTTTTGCCTATGGAAGAAACCGTTACTGGCACAGTAAATCATATTGTTTTTGCAAATGAAGAAAATCATTTTACTGTAGCGCACCTTAAAAGGGAAAATGATAAAAAAGTCCTTGTTGTTGGCAAGCTTCCAAATTTAGCCCTTGGGGAATCTATTTGTTGCAAGGGCATTTGGAAAGAGCACAAAGAGTACGGGGAGCAATTTGTTGTTTCCTCCTTTACTTCCTCCTATCCAGTAGAAGAGCAAGGGATAGAGCTTTTCCTATCTTCAGGTTTTGTCAAAGGAATTGGCAAGGTTCACGCTAAAACAATTGTAGAGGCCTTTGGTAAAGACACCTTAGAAATTTTAGAAAAATACCCTCACCGATTATTAGAATTAAAGGGTATTGGCAAAAAGAAAATAGAAGAAATTGTAAAAAGTTTTGCTGAAAAAAAGCAGGTAAAAGATGTGATGCTTTTTCTTCGTGGTAATAAAGTTTCTGAAGGGCTTGCTCATAAAATATACAAGGCATACGGCTCAGATACCATTAAAGTTTTAAAAGAAAATCCTTATTCGGTAATTGGAGATCTTACAGGTGTTGGTTTTTTAACAGCTGATCATTTGGCTTTTAATTTAGGCATTGCAAAAGACAACCTTAAAAGGTGTGAAGCAGCAGTAATATACCATTTAGAAAAGTTTTCCGAAGAGGGGCATTGCTGTTATTTAGAGGATGAATTTTTAACTAAAATTTCCCCTATTTTAAATGTAGATCCTCACATTTGTCATAAAGCTATCACAAACTTAGAGGAAAGTTCTAAAATAAAAAGGGGGATTATCCCCTCTTTAGATCTAGAAATGCCCTTTATTTGGATAACTAAACTTTATTATGCAGAAGTTGGGATTGCAAGGGAGATGGAAAGAATAAAAACAAAAGAGTGTAAAATTCGATCGGTAAAAACTAACAAAGCTTTAGAATGGGTAGAAGATCTTCACCATTTAAAACTTGCAAAAGAGCAAAAAAAAGCAATTTCTTCGGCCTTAGAGGATAAAATACATATTATCACTGGGGGCCCTGGAACTGGAAAAAGCACTATTACTAAAGCTATCTTATCCATTCATGAAAAACTCTCAGATAAGATCCTTCTTGCCGCTCCAACAGGGCGAGCTGCTAAACGCCTTTCTGAAATTACTCGGCGTTTTGCAAAAACCATACACAGTTTGCTAGAAGTTGATTTTGTAACCAAAGGGTTTAAAAGAGGTTTAGAAAATCCATTAGATTGTGATCTTTTAATTATTGATGAAGCTTCCATGATTGATACTTATTTGATGTTTTCTCTTTTAAAAGCCATTCCAGATAAGGCTCGTGTTATTTTTATTGGAGATGTGGATCAGCTTCCAAGTGTGGGCCCTGGATCGGTATTAAAAAGTATGATTGATTCAGCTGCAATCCCAATAACGCGTTTATATCAAATATTTCGACAAGCTAAAGCATCTTTGATTATTAAAAATGCACATGCAGTAAACAAAGGGGTTATACCTTTACTTGATACATCTTTGGAAGATGATTTTTGGAATATTGAAATAGAGGACAGTGAGCAAATTTCCAAACAGATATTAACTTTAATTAGTGATACCCTTCCAAAAAAATTTAACTTCCATAAAACCGAAGATATTCAAATTCTTTCTCCAATGCGCCGTGGAAAAGTAGGTATTGATCAGCTCAATAAAACACTTCAACAAGAGCTAAACCCTTCAAAAATCTTCCTCCAAAAAGGGGAAACTCTCTATAAAGTTGGCGACAAAGTTTTACAAATAAAAAATAATTACAGTAAAATGATCTTCAATGGTGACATTGGATATATCACAGATATTAACCTTTCCTCTAAAGAAATACTCATAAGTTTTGACTATAAGCAAATTGAATACACCTTTGAAGAATTAAATGAAATAACCCTTGCCTACGCCTGTTCTATCCATAAATACCAAGGAAGCGAATCCCCATGTATTATCTTACCTCTTCATACAAGCCACTACGTTTTACTGCAAAGGAATCTTCTTTACACAGCAATCACACGTGCTAAAAAACTTTTAATCCTTATTTCCTCAAAAAAAGCAGTAGCCCTTGCTGTGCATAACAACCATACAAAAAGTCGCCTCTGTGGCCTCACCTATTTTTTAACCCAAACCCTAGGCTCTTAAATCTAATAATCTTTAGGGAAGATTAAGATCGCATCGGAAACTGCTGTAACGCTTTTTCCCTCTTCAGAAATATCCCCATCGGGGGAGTTTATTACTAAGTTTTCATAAACAATTGTAGAGGATCCTCCCCCATCTAAATTAAGAGCTTCCTTACATTCTAAAGAATGCATATATTTTGCTAATCGATTCATCTTCATCCCACCTAATAAACCATACAATCTTCCATCAATTACCACAAAAAGCCAGTTGCCATTTTCCTTTATGCCGATAGCTGTTCTTGAATGTTTTTTTGATAAAAAAGTTGGTATAGTCTCTTCAAGAGAAAAATCTTTTATAATATTTCCATTTCTAACAAGTATCGGAGTTCCCCCTACTATGTAGTCCATTTTCTCCCAATCTTCCTTTAAAGTGTAGGGGGGATTTGACTGAGGTATCACTTGTATTGTTTGGTTAACATTTAAAACCTGGTCAAAAATTGGCTTATTTTCTCCACTTTTCCAGCCAATTGCACCTCTTTTTTTTATAGCAAAACCATGCCATTGATCCAAAATTTTTAAAATCCCTGCAGCTTTACCATCTTTTTTCCAAAAGCCCCCATTTATCGCAGCAATAGCACGATGCTCTCTTGCAATAGAGAGCACTGTTTGTCTAAAAACTCCATCTTTTTCCCTTGCACGAACAGCTTTGATATCAAAATACTCTGGATCTACTTCTAATATATGGGCCGTTGTAAAAAAATCTATCTCCTCTGATCTATAAGATATGCCAGAAGAAAAAAGTCCACCTAATAAAAAAATAAAAAGAAAAAAATAATACATAACTAAACTTCTTGCGTAAGTTTATTTATCTCTTCTTCTATCATCTTTTCATCAATTTTATTAAAAAGGATCTCTGGTTTATTTAAAAGAGTCCCTGGAATAAGCTCCATATCTGTTACTTCCTTCCAAGAGATGTTTTCAAGGCTCCCTTCAAGATTTAAAAGATTCCAAATTTTTATGGCAGTTTCTGGCATAATAGGAAAACTTACAGCCGCTAAAAGTTTTACAGCCATTAACGAGAGATATAAAGTTGTATTTAACTCTTCAATCGTCTCTTTATTTTTTATAAGAGCCCAAGGTTTTTTATGATCAAAATAGCCATTGGCAAGATCGGCAAGAGCCATTATTAACCCTGCAGCTTTACGAAGTCCATAGGTTTCATAAGCTTCAGCTATTTGACTTACTTTTAAATGCATCTCATCGAAAAAAGTGCTATCTAAGCTACTGTAATCGGAAGGATTTGGAATTTTTTGATCTATTTTATTATGTACAAAGGTAAGAGTTCTATGTATAAAATTTGCGAATTTACCAACTAAATCGCCATTTACTCGCCTTTCATAATCTTTCCAAGTAAATTCACTGTCACTTGTTTCTGGAGCATTTGCAGCCAAAGTATACCTTAAAGAATCTACATTGTATTTATCTAAAAATTCATTAAGATCTATTGTCCAATAGTTAGATTTACTAAACTGCTTGCCTTCTAAATTTAAAAATTCATTTGCAGGAAGATCATTTACAAGATTGTATTCTTTAGATTGACCCATTAACATTGCAGGAAAAATTACGCTATGGAAAACAATATTATCTTTGCCGATAAACTGTACGATTTTTGTATCTTTACTTTGAAAATATGCTTTTAAAATATTTTCCTTGCCATGTAAATCTCCCCACTCTTTTACAGCTGTTAAATATCCAATAGGGGCATCAAACCAAACATACAAAACTTTATCTTCAAACCCCTTTACAGGGATTTTTATCCCCCATTTCATATCGCGCGTTATCGCCCTTGGCTTTAAATCCTCTATGTAGGGTTTAATAAAATTAACAACACTATCTTTCCAATTTTTTCCCTTTATCCAATCAAGGAGCTTATCTTTAAATAAATCACACTTTAAAAAATAATGCTTTGTAGGTTTTAATTCCAATCGCGATTTTGTAAGTTTTGATACTGGATTTAATAAATCTTCTGCTTCAAAATTGCCACCACATTTTGGACACTCATCACCCCTTGCTTCATTAAAACCACATTTAGGACAAATTCCCATCACATAACGATCTGCTAAAAACTTATCTTCTGTTTTTGAATAAAGCCTTAGGGTGGTTTTTTCTTCAATAAAGCCATTATTCAATAGATTTAAAAAAAACTCCTGAACTATTGGGCTATGATCTTTGTTTGTTGTGCGAGAATAATGATCAAAAGAGATATTCATCCTTTTAAATAAAGCCTCATTTTGCCTATGGTAATAATCCACCTGCTCTTTGGGCTCTCTACCTTCTAATTCAGCAGACATTGTAATTGCAAATCCATACTCATCTGATCCAGAAATAAATAAAACTTCATTTTCCGTCATGCGCTTATACCTTGCATAAACATCGGCTGGTAAATATGCACCCGCTAAGTGCCCAAAATGTAAATTTCCATTTGCATACAAAAGTGCTGAAGTTATAAGTACCCTTTCTTTCATAATTTTTTTGCCCTAAATATCTACTACTGTTTCGATAACTTCTTCTGAAGAAATATTTTTTGCAACTTCATTTAATGTACCTTGAAGAGAAAAACCCCTTCCCATCTCTACATTCTTATAAGCAACCAAAATTGCAGCCTCAGCTAAAGCAAAGTTATTCATTTTTTTTACTAACAAATGTTCATTTGTTAATAATTTAATAGGTTTTTTCATATTTATATCTCTCCAGTAATAATTTTTCTACACATATCAATTGCATCTTCTAACTTATCGTTTATAACCACATAATCATAAAGCTCAATTTGATCCATTTCAGCCCGAGCATCTTTAAGACGAATATTTATAGTCTCAAAACTTTCAGATCCCCTAGATACTAACCTTTCTTTTAACTTTTCTAAAGAAGGGGGTTTAATTAAAATGTATACTGCATCAATTTGCAGCTTTTTAAAATTTTCCACCCCTTTACTATCTAAACAAATGATCCTTCTGCCCGAAATATTTAAATCACTCTTTAATACCCCATAACTATTTCCATAAACTAAAGAATATTCGACAAATGCACTTTTTTGTTGTAGCTGCTTAAATTCATTTTGAGAAATAAACCTATAATCTACTTTATCTATCTCATCTTTCCGTTTATTCCTAGTAGTACAAGTAAGAACCTTATGCAAAGAGCCTTTAAAATACTTTATTAACTCTTTTATTATTGTTGTCTTACCAGCAGCAGATGGTGCAGAAATTACAAACAAGCAATCTTTAGATCTGTTATCCATAAGCCAAATATAGTTATTTATTTAAAATAAGTATACAAAAGAAATCTAAGTTTAAGAATTTGTTTCTTCTTCAAAAAGCACTCTTTCTGATGACTCCACTTGCTTTCCAAGTTTCATAGTAACTTTTGCAGCTTTACCAAGCATTCCACGAACATAAGAAAGTTTTGCACGTCGAACGATACCTTTTCCTAAAACTTCAATATTTACAATGTAAGGGCTGTGCAGCTGAAATACTTTTTCAT
>JBIKKN010000049.1:0-6021 GCA_044360335.1 Chlamydiia bacterium
CAGCTTTAACTGTTATTTGTATATTTTTAATCGCTATATTTTTTGAAAACATCGCGCCGAAAAATCCTCAATTGAAACTTTCTATTCGCTCTGGAATTAATAATATTAAAGAAACTTTAATACTTAAATCTATAAGAACCTATTTTGCCGTATACTTTTTATGGTCTCTTGGATGGGTTATGGCAGTACAATGGTTTCCCGCTTACTCCATAGAAGTTTTTAATGTTTCGGTAGATAATTTTACCTCCTGGTATATTTTAATGGGAGTTACCTGGACTTTAGGGGCTTTTTTTGCTAGAAACTATTTGATAAACAGATATTCTACTATTGCTATTGGTATATTTGGCTTTTCGGCAATGACCATATGCTTATTTTTGATGCAAATTTTACATATATTTACCTTATTTGCAGCACTTTTTGTTATTGCGGGTTTTTTCGCTGTATTTTCTATGAGCTCATCAGTGAATTTAATTTCCATTTCAGCAAATAGAGAAATACAAGGAAAAATTATGGGACTTACCCAATCTGCTCAAAGTATTGCTTTTGTTGGAATTTCTGTTATCGCCTTTTTAGTATCATTGGATACAATTGCAATATTATTCTACTTTTCATCTATAATTTCTGCAACAGGTTTGCTTTTATTGATAGTTAAAGCGCTTAAAAATAAAAAAAACCCATCTGTATAAAGATGGGCTTTTTAATTTTATCGTTTTGAGAATTGGAACGATTTACGAGCTCCGGGTTTACCTGGTTTCTTACGTTCTTTTCTTCTTGGATCTCTAGTTAGGAATCCTGCCTCTTTTAGCTCTGCTCTTCTTTCTGCATCTTCGCTCACAAGAGCTCTAGAAATTGCATGACGAACAGCTATTACTTGTCCTTGAGGGCCGCCACCTTTAACATTGATAACAATATCTCTATTTTGAACATCACAAAGCTTTAAAGGGGAAAGTACTGTCATTTGCTGAAGAGGTATTGGAAAAAAATTGCTAAGCTCTCTTCCATTTATTTGGATAAGACCTTTGCCATCTCTAAGATAAGCTCTTGCAACTGCTGTTTTTCTTCTTCCTGCTGCACTTGATGTATTAACTATTTTTTTATTCATTTTTTATGTATCTCCCTTAAATATCCACAGAAATTGGCTGTTGCGCTTGCATATTATGAGTGTTTTCAGCAAATATGTGCAATTTCTTTCTCATTGCTCTACCAAGTTTAGTTTTTGGCATCATACCAAATACAGCTTTTTGAAGGATTCTTGTTGGGTGTCTTTCTAAAACTCTGCTAAAAGGAATTTCTTTAAGCCCCCCCATCCAACCTGTATGGTGACGATAAACCTTTTGAGCTTCTTTGTTGCCTGTAAGTTTTACATCTTTTGCATTGATAACTATCACACTATCACCAGTATCTTGGTTAGGAGTATAAGTTGCTTTATGTTTGCCACATAGGATTTTTGCAATTTCTGCAGCAAGTCTTCCTAATGTTTTCCCTTTTGCATCAAATAAATAATGGCCAACGTTATCTTTTTCTTTTGTAAAAAAAATTGTTCTATGTTTGTGATTAATCATGTTTTTCCTCTAAAAATCATTTTGATATGGGCAGTATACAGCAGATCAATGTTTATTGCAAATGGATTTTCTATTGAAATTAGCAAAGATTTCGGCTATAGTGCTTGCTAAATTTTTGATAGGAATTATTTTATGTTAAAACAACAAACGCCAAAAACATTTTTTATCCGCACCTACGGCTGTCAAATGAACGAGCTTGATACGGAAATTATGATTGGAAAGCTTATGGAAAGGGGGCTTAAAAGAGTCCATACAGAGGAGGAGGGAGATATTTTAATTTATAATACCTGCTCTATTAGGGATTTAGCTGAGCGAAAAGTAATGGGAAAACTTGGTATTTTAGGGAGAAATTCTCAAAAAGATAAGATTATTGGGGTTACAGGGTGTATGGCAATTGCTAAAAAAGAGAGCCTTTTTAAAAAAATTCCTCACCTAGATTTTGTTTTAGGTACTAATAATATTTCAAATTTAGGGGCAGTTTTAGATGAAGTTATGCATACTGGTAAACAAATTGCTTTAACAGATAAAAAATTTGAAGAAAATTTAGATTATTTGGCTGCAAAAAGAGATAGTAAGGTTTCAGCTCATGTTTCTATTATTCGTGGGTGTGATAAATATTGTACCTATTGTGTTGTTCCTTATACAAGGGGAAGGGAAGTTTCTAGGCCCTTTAACGATATTTTAGAAGAAGTAAAACAGCTAGTTGACAAAGGTTACAAAGAGATCACTCTTCTTGGGCAAAATGTAAATAGCTATGGTAAAGATCAAAAACAGTGGGGGGTGCTTTTTCACGATCTTTTAGAGCAAATTGATAAAACAGGGATAAATAGAGTGAGGTTTTTAACCTCTCACCCTGTAGATATTACTAAAAATTTGATGGAAGCTATTAGAGATTTACCTTCTTTATGTGAATTTGTCCATTTTCCGATGCAGGCAGGAAATAATAGAATTTTGAAAAAAATGCATAGAATTTATACTGTAGAAGAATATTTTGAAAAAGTAGAGATGCTCAGAGATATTGTTCCAAATGTAGCTCTTGGTACAGATATGATCGTTGGCTTTCCAACCGAAACGGATCTTGAGTTTGAAGATACCTACTCCAATATGGAAAAAGTAAACTATAGCACAGCCTATTTATATACCTATAGCGCTCGATCTGGAACTCCAGCAATGAGATTTATAGATGATGTGACTGAAGAGAAAAAAATGGAAAGATTGAATAGATTAATGGGTCTTCACAAAAGACAAACTTCAGAGCAAAGGGCAGAGATGATTGGAAAAAATGTAGAAGTTTTATTTGAAAAACAAAATGAAAGCGGCCAGTTAAGAGGCAGAACCAGATGCTGGAAAAAAGTAATAGCAGAAGGGGAGTTATCCCTTGTTGGAAGTATTGCAAACGTAAAGATTGAAAGCTTTCACCATGAAACTTTAATAGGAACAATAATAAAATAAGGAGAATAAGATGAAACCAATTATGAACGCCCTAAGTTCATGGGCTACATTGAATCAAAATGCAAGAAATACTTTTGAAAAAGAATTTGTAACAAGTATAAATAAATTTAATATAGAACCTTTGGAATTCCCAAAATTTAGAGGATATTCAGCACAAGTGGATGAGCTTACTAAAACTTTTTATGCTTTTCTTGAGGAACAAAAAATTCAAGGGGATGTAAAGGGGGAATTAAACGTTAGGTTTTTTAAGCTAATAGAAGCGAAAAATTTAGAAATACAAATAGTTAGTCAACAGATTGCCGAGAGGGTTCAAAAAGTTGCTTTAGCAACAATTAAAGCGATTGCCCATGTTGTAAATCCTAATGATTTACCGGAGCCAAAAACTGCATTTGGTGGAAGTGTAAATAAAGAGCTCTATTCACAAGAAACTATTATGCATGAGCTAATAAAAGGATCTGTAACTTTTCCTGTCGAAAATCCACAAGCAGCGCTATATATAATAAAAATATGTTTTGATATTTTAAAGGAAGAACCAAAACAAAAGGGAATTATACTAGAGTTAGACTATTTATTAGAACAGATATTAGAGATAACTGGCGATGCAGAGGTTCTAAAAAGTATGTTTTTTAAAGCTGTGCCTTTAATTAACTCATTACTAAAAGCCAAAGAAGAAGCTCAAGCACAAGCTGCAGCTTTAGCTCAACCTAGAATAAGGGAATTGGAACAAGCGTTGGCTGAAGCGCTTCAGAGTAAAAATAAAGAAAAGGCAAAATTGCTTAATGCTGAAAGATTGAACGATATCCTTCATGGGGAGATAGCCGAATTAAAAAGAGAAGTTTCCGCTGCAGCAAAGCCACAACAACCAGTAGCAGCAGGATTAACAGATTTTCAAAGCGAGTTAGCGCAGCTTTCAAAAAATGCTAGCTAATTAAAAATGCTATAGGTATCTATGTTCTAGGTAGCGGATGTAGTCATCCGGTGTAAAGGGTTTTTCGGTGGCTTTTTCAATTAGCTCGAGGGGTAAATATTTTCGTCCATGCACATGGATATTTTCCTTTAAAAAAAGGGAGAATTTGGAAAAGCTGCCAGATGCAATCTCCGATGCCCAATCTACATTCAATTTGATATATTTGGTGAACAAAGATCCAGCGTACATAGAGCCAAGGGCGTAGGTTGGAAAGTACCCAAAGCATCCAATAGACCAGTGGATATCTTGAAGGCAACCAAGGGAATCTGATGGGGGAATAACCCCTAAAGATTCTTGCATTTTTGCTCGCCAAATAGAAGGTAGATCTTTTGGATCGATAGAGCCATCGATTAACCCTTTTTCTATTTCGTATCTTAAAATAACATGTAAGCTGTAGGTTACTTCATCTGCAAATATCCTAATAAGAGAGGGTTTTACTTCTCTTATTAGCGCTGTAAACTCATCCACATTCACATTTGCTAAAGCTTCGGGGAATTTTTTTTGAAATTTTGGAAAATAGTATTTTAAAAAGGGGATAGAGTTGCCAATACACGTTTCAAAAATTCTAGATTGACTTTCATGAATACCAATAGATGCAGCTTCAGCAAGGGGTGTTCCAAAGTATTTTGATGGCAAATTATTTTCATAAAGGCCATGACCTGCTTCATGAACAGCTGCGGAAAAGGATTTTAAAAAGTTATCTTCATGAAAATGGGTAGTAATTCTTATATCTGTTGGGTGAAAGGGGATGCAAAAAGGGTGGTGGGTGGTGGATAAATTGTACTGCTCAGGGTTTATTCCTATACGTTTAATCACATCGTGGCATAACTCTTCTTGCAAATGTTTTGGAAAATGTCCTTTTATTTTTTTTAAGTTTTGCGAAGAGTTTTTGCTAGTGATTTTTTTTACTAAAGAAACAAGTTTTGGTTTAATTTCTCCAAAAAGCTTATCTAGTTGTTTAACTGTCATCGAGGGTTCAAATTCATTTACAAGGGCGTCATAAGGATGATCTATATATCCTAAAAGCTCTGCTTTTTTTTGGCACAAAGATATTACCTTTTTCAAACTTGGCAAAAATGTCTTAAAAGTGTTTTTTTTATGTGCAGTTTTCCATGATTCAACAGCAAGTGCTGTTTCTTTAGAAAACTTTTTCACAAAAGATTTACCTAGTTTTTTTTCCTTTAAAACATCTTCAAGGAGTCTTTCTACAATTGCTCGATCTTCTGGATTTTTTGGAGGGTTTTTATGTAATGCTTTAAGGCTTTCTTCTAGTTTTTTACCTGTAAGGATCTTATGTCTTTCTTGGGCGATAAAGCAAATTAATGATGCTCGAGCTTCAATGCCCCCTTTGGGCATGTATGTTTCTTGATCCCAATTAGCAAGATAAGAAAGAGATTGATACTTTGAAGCTTTTTCTCCTTCTTCAAGAATTTTTTTTATATCTTTTTCCGTAGACTTCATATGAAATGATTATTTCATATTTTAAAAAAAATGTATAGTAAAATTTTCTTAAACTTTTTTAACATAGAGCAATAGAGGAAAAAATAACAAGCTTATTAATACTGCTGCTAAAAAAAACAAGGGGGAAAGGATATTTGCATCTGCAAGCATAGAAAATGTTTCTAAAAGATATAAAAAAAGTAGTAAGCAAAAAAGGCTTACAAATAAAGTAAAGTATGGCTTTTTTCTAAAAAATCGAGCAAAGGCAAAACAACTTGCAAAAAACACTGCAAATAGATGAAGAAAGGGTATTAAAATGCGGTACAATAAAGTGATTTGTATTTTTTTAGTATTTTCTATGGGGCTATTGTTATAAAATTTAAATAAAGTTATTAAATTATCAGAGTTGTAAATAACTTGTTCTTCAAAAAAAAATTTCGGATCTATTTGTAAAGTATAACTTTTTAAAGATAAAACTTTTTCATATACCCCATCTATTTTTTTGAAGTGATCTGAATAAGATAGCTCCACCCCTTTTGGGGATAATTTTCCACTTTTTGCATAAACAACATTTTTATCTTTATCAATGAAGGTAAAGTT
>JBIKKN010000050.1:0-5988 GCA_044360335.1 Chlamydiia bacterium
CTAAAAGTGGCTTTTTTGCACATCCAAACGATATTTTTTCTAAAAAAGCTGGTTGATTTATTGTTTTAGCCTCTATTAAAAAAACTTTTTGCTTTTTTATTAACATTACTTGCTTTTGATCTATTAAAATATTAAGGGTTCCCCTTTGAAGCTCTATAAAAATCTGATTATCTTTTGCAAAAAATAAAAGATGAAAATAGTTTTTTGCATGGCCAAAGACCTCAACTCTTGCCTTTTCAATATTTAATAGATGGGTAAACCCCTCTACTAACCCATCTATTTGTAAATCAATACTAACTTTTAAACTATCTACAAAAATAATAATTTTAGATGGAAAGGCCTGTAAAATAGCGTTTGACAAAGGGGTAACTGACTGTTTTCCTAAAAGATGGGTAAAATAGCTATAGTTTTCTTTAATTTTAATCATAAATTTCCTAAAAAGAAAAATTCTAGCAAAAAAAAAGCTTTTAAAAAAGAGGTATTTTATGGTATATATTTTGTATGACCATTTTTAGTGCAGCAATTTCCTTATTTTTAGTATTCAATGTTTTAGGTAACATACCTTTTTTTATTGCTGTATTAAAAAATTATAGCCCAAAAAGACAAAGGCTAATTTTAATAAGAGAGCTTTTTTTCGCAGCAATTATCCTTTTAATTTTTAGTTTTTTTGGAGAGGCTGTATTAAATGGTATTGGAATTTCAGAAAGTACACTTGGGATTTCTGGAGGGATTATTTTATTGTTAATCTCTTTTACAATGATCTTTCCAAAACATGAAAATGGTGGTCTTCCTGACCATGAACCTTATATTGTTCCTCTTGCAATCCCATGCATGGCAGGGCCTGGAAGTATCACATCTGTAATGATTTATTCCCACGCTTTTCCATCTATTTGGGGAGCCCCTTTGATTATTGCTTTAGCAATTATCCCATCTCTTCTTATTCTCCTTGCTGCATCTAACATTAAGTATTTAGTTGGGGAAAAAGGTTTACTTGCCTTTGAAAGACTCGGTGGCCTTCTTATTTGCTTTATAGCTATCCAGATGATCTCAAGTGGGGCAATAAAACTTGTAAAAGCAAACTTTCCAGCCGCAGCTAAAGTTCAAGTTGAATCCAAAAGACGTTAAGCCTATACAATAAATGGCTTTATTTTACTTGTTAGCTGCTCTGGTATTTGAGCTTTTATTAAAATAAAATTATCCTCATATTCAGTATTAAGAACAGTTCCTTCTCTAATAATTTCATCTACTAGCTGATAGTTACTCTGATTGATTTTTAAATTTACTATTTTACCAAATTTAGAAACTTCTAATTCAAGTGCCGCTAAAAGTTCATCAAAACCCTCATGCGTTAAAGCAGAAATTCCAACTAGATTCGGGTAAAGAACGTTAAATCTTCTTAATGATTCTTTGTGTGTTACTAGATCAATTTTATTTAACACAGTTATTATAGGTTTATCTTTAATCCCTATTTCTTTTAAAACCTCTTCAGTTGCCTTATACCTTTCCAAAGACCCTTTTTTTGAGCAGTCTAAAAGATGGATAAGCACATCGGTATAAGCTACCTCTTCAAGGGTACTTTTAAAAGCCTTAATAAGGTTGTGGGGGAGTTTCCGTATAAAACCAACCGTATCAACAAAAACAATTTTTGATCGATTAGGTAATTGATAGCCCCTTGCTGTGGTATCTAAAGTTGCAAAAAGTTTATCTTCTACTAAAACATCTGAACCAGTAAGGGCATTAAGGAGAGTTGACTTTCCAGCGTTTGTATAGCCAATAATAGAAAATGTTGGAACATTTGTTTTTAATCTTTGTTTTCTTTTTTGCTCCCTTTGTTTTACTACCTCTTTTACTTCTTTTTCTATTGCCTGCAGCTTTTGTTTTAAAATACGTCTATCGATTTCAATTTGAGTTTCCCCAGTTCCTCGAAGGTAAGCTCCACCACTTCCTGAGCCCCCTGACCTTTGTCTTGAAAGGTGTGTCCACATCCTTTTAAGCCTTGGCAATTGATAGCGAATTTTTGCCATTTCAATTTGTAGCATTGCCTCTTTTGTTCTTGCATGGAGACCAAAAATTTCTAAGATAACTTCTGTTCTATCAATTATTGGAACATTAATAATAGCTTCGATGTTTTTTGCTTGATTTGGAGAAATTTCCTCATCAAAAATCACTACATCGATATTTTCTTCCATCACAATATCTCTAATTTCTTCGACTTTTCCAGAACCAATATAGGTGGCAGATTGAATAGTTTTAATAGGGCAAAAAATAGATTTTGTCTCTTTTACCCCTAAAGTTTTAGAAAGCTCAGCAAGTTCACTTAAATGATCTTCACACTCTTCTCTATCCCTTCCAGAAAAAAAGACTCCAACTAGTAGGGCTTTGCCAATATTTTCAAAAGTTTTTCTTTCCTGTTGCTCAATTTTTTCTATATCAGACATCTATTTCCATCCCATCTATTCCAAGGCTTACGCCATTTTCTAATTGATCTACTGCATCACTATATTCTATTTCATGATTTAAATGTATAAGATAGCAATGGGAAACTTTAGCTTTTTTAGCAAAATCTTGCGCCTGTTTTAAAGACAAATGCATATGACTTCCATTATAATTTAAAGCACTTAAAACTAAATTTTCGACCCCTTCTAAAAAAGAAAAAATCTTCTCATCATAAGTTTTAATATCTGTACAATAAGCCACATTTTTATATCTAAATCCTAATACAGGAATACTCCCCTGCTCATAAGAAAAAAATCTAAACTCTTTTCCAAAAAGTGTAAAACTTCCCATATGATCGTTGATAAGGATAAACTCAAACCTCTCTAAAAGGTAGCCAAATCGTGATTGAATTACTTGAAAAGTATTTTCTGAAAGATACACTGGAATTGGCAATCTGTTTCTATTAAAGTAAAATCCCATCATATCATTTAATCCACCAATATGATCATCATGGTAATGAGAAATAAAAATTGCATCTACCCTATTTATACCATATTTTAAACACTGAAAGCGGATATCAGGTCCAACATCTATTAAAATATTTTTATCTTTAAGTTTAATAACTGCTTGAGATCTTAACCTATTGTTTCTTTGATCTGTTGATAAACAAACCTTGCATTTGCATCCAAGCATTGGCACACCTATTGACCCTCCAGTTCCAAGAAGTTGTAATTTATCTTTCATAATCTAAATCCTTACATTGCTGCTAAGTATTTTTCCATAGTAAGCGTGATATAAAAGCCCCCTTGAACCAAGTGCTGTAAATATATAGGTATTTTCATCAATTTGCTCTGCAATAGGTAAATACGATCCATTTTGCCCCACCCTTACTGCAGAAACAAACTCTTTATTTTCTATCCCCTCTAAAGAGCCAAACCAAGGCTCTATTTTACTATTAATATCCTTTTCTGCATAATTTTTATCTACATCTTCCCCAATAAAATCAGTTTCATAGGTACTTCCCAAGCAAATTTCATCCCCTTCTAAAAATGAAACATGACCTCTGCCAACTACCGACCCATACCCATCGCTTTTAATGTTCTTTTTCCCTTTATACTGCTGCCCTTTTCTATAAATAAGGGAGGGCATTTGAAGTAGCTGTTTTATCCCATATCCTGCTGCTATAATTTTCACTCCTTCTATTTGAGAAATATCAATCACTTCCCTTTCTATAAAATTTTCCTCTCCAATTAACTTTTTAAGGGCTAAAACATATTTTCTCATATCTACTGTGATGCCACTTTTAACATATGCATCCCCATTTTTAATTTCCACATCTGTAAATTTTTTTAAACTGGTGGCAAATTTTTTTATAACTCCCCTTGATACAATTATTTTTTCCCCTGTTTTTTCTTCTGCCTCCTTAATTAGCTCTAATGAGGATGAATATGCCTCTTCTGCATATTTGTTCTTTTTTGCCCATCTACCTACGTAAGGGTATAAAATAGCAGTAAAAATATCTGCTGCCCCTTTTTTTTTCTTTGAGCTAATAACAGTTACTTTAATTCCACGTTTTTGTAAAAAATAAGAAACAGAGAGCCCTGCAATTCCAGCTCCAACAACTACACAAGACATGGGTCCTCTTTTTTCTTTTCAATAGAGGAAAAATTTTCTTTTTGTCTTTTTAAAAGCATATAACTTTCCAAAGAAAAGTTAAAAAAGAAAATCACAAAAGGAGTTAAAATGGCACAAAATGGGATCATCATCATTATCCACTGTATACTCATCCCAAGGGCTGCTTTTGCAGCAAAATAACTTGATCCTGTCATAACTGCTCCAAGAATAAGAAAAAATAAAACAAGAGCAAGGGGCAAAAGCCCTATAAAGAACAATAGACCATTTGCAAAAATACTATTTCTAATTCTTCCTGTAATTTCTTCAGCAATATTCATTTGTAATGTTTTTTTCAATGCAACGTGAGGGGTGATAAAAAAAAGTAGTAGTACAGAAACTATTGCCAAGCCAAAAGAACCTAAAACTAACAGATAGGGACCAAAGGATAACAAAGTTCCAAATAAATCGCCAAAAGCCGGCATCTGCTTTAGCAAATAAAAAACTCCCATAACAGACCAAAGAGTAAGGTAAACAAGTATCAAAGGAAAACAAAGGTAGGAAACTCCCATTATCAATTGTAAAGATCTAGTAAAAAGCTTTCCAATTTCATAATCTGCCCCTTTTACTTCAAAAACATACATTTTTGTTAATAAGACTCCAGCAGCAAGAAGCACTCCTGTTGATAAAAAAATAGGTAAAAAAGATAAGCTCATCCACACCCAATCATTTACTCCAAGGGATAAAGCTCTACAAAACACGGTTAAAATCCCACAAGAGAGCAAAATAGGAAATAAAAAAAGAACTTTTTTCCTTGAAAATGCTTTAGAAAATGCTCTATTAAAAATTTCTTCTATATTTGAAAGGGTCATATCTTCTCCTAAATAAGGGCGAAGAAATACTATTTAGGTTTCTTTATACAAATACTTTGGTCTATAAATAGGGACTCCTTTCCCTTCTCTTGCCTCCAAAGTCTCATAAACAACCTGTCTTCCAACGCCTGTTAATCTTGACAAGCCAAATAATACAGTAAAATAGTCTGGAAAGTCAAACCCTAAAGCTGTTAATACAATTCCAGAAATAGAATCCACATTACTATAGGGATTTTGAATTTTTGGATTTTCTTTTAATATCTTTGGAACTTCTTCATTTAACGATATTGCAAGCTTAATTAATTTATTTTGTGAAAAATGTTTTTTTGCAAAATCAAATAAACATGTTGCCCTTGGATCCTCACATCGCAATGCTGCATGCCCAAAACCATAAATTAATTTTTTATTTGCTAAAAGATCTTGTACATAGGCTTTTATATCTGATGATCCTAAATTATCCCCTAAATCTTTCAAAATTCCCCTTACAAAAATCAAAGAATCTTGATTAGCTTTCCCATGTCTTGGTCCCGCTAGGGCTAAAATTGCCGCTGCGTAAGATCCGTATAAATCTTCATGCCCTGAAGCTACAGCTTTTGCTACAAATAAAGAGAGGTTCCCCCCTCCATGATCCATGTGAAGATTTATAAATAAATCCATAAACTCAGTAAAAAGTTTTTTATCTTTAATCGTAGGGCAAAGGAGCATCTGTGTAAAATTTTTTGCAATCCCAAGCTCTGGTTTAGATGGTAAAGTCTCTCCCCATCCTGCACTATGGTTAATAACAATTGCTGTAAGCTCCCCAATTTTTGCCTGCAAGTTTAAAAAATCTTCCTTTACATCACCTGTAACTTCATACATCCCTAAAAGTAAAACTGCAGCTGCAAACATCTTCATAGGGTGGCCGGCTCTTGGAAGTTTTAAAATAGCTTCTTTCACTTCTTTTTTTATATGAGCCCTCTTATTAAGATTTTCTTTAAAATGGTTAAGCTCTTTTGTATTAGGAAGCTTCCCTTCGATAAGTAAATACATAACTTCTTCAGCGGTTTTACCCACAAGCTCTTTAATGTGG
>JBIKKN010000002.1:0-19644 GCA_044360335.1 Chlamydiia bacterium
TCCTAATAGAATATGCTTATGGAACATTTATTTATATATACTAAAGAGCTATCTTCAAAGATTTATTCCTTAATAGAGGATATCTCTGTTTATCAAAAAATTTTAATAGAAAAGAAAAAAGCAGAGTTAACTTTTGAAAAAATAGAAAGTTTAGCTAAAGAGCTATCAAAAAAACTCTACTTTTTAAAGCTTTTGGAAAATATTTCTTATTTAGAAGACTATAAAATAGATATTAACAGAGCAATTGTAGAAATACAGAGTTTTTTAGATAAAAAAACCTATTCTAAAAAGGAAGTAAAAAAAATAGGGTACTACCTTTCAAGCCTAACTTCAGCAAGTGATGAAGAAAAGGCTGAAAACACCTTAACAAATTTTGAATCCTCAGCATCGATTGCTAAACAAACAGTTTATAAACTTGAAGATACTATGAGAGTTATCGAAGAAATATTACTCTCTTTCTATGGTTTTGCTTCCCCCCTAGAAGATTTAGAAGAAAAGCTTATACAAACGGTAGAGGCTTTATTTTCTATACAACTACAAGATCTACAATTCGAAGAAAAGCTAAAAATTGAAGAATTTTTCAATCATATTCAAAAAGCTTTTGGGGAAAAAAGCGTTGACGGCTGGGAAATAGCTTTTGTTGAATGTACAAATATTATCAACTTTTTAAAAACTTTGGCAGGAATGGATCCAAACAATAAGCTTAGCATCCGCATCGATCATCCTGATGAAGATTTTGAAGACGAAATTATCTTTGAAATTTGGGAAGAGGACGAAGAAAAAGAAGAGGATAAAGAAGAATAACTTACATCTATTTATTTAAAAATATATTCAATTAAATTTAATTTCTATAAAATCTAGAAAAATAAATTTAAATTTTTAAGATAGAAAGTGAAAATATATATTGCCTTTTTGTGTTTTTTTTCCCATTGTATTTGTTTTGCCACACCCTTTCAGCAGCCTCCCCTAATTAACCAATCAGACATTTTTTATCCTTGTTTTGGCTTGATTTCTGTAAGTCATATCGAAGGAGAGGGAATCGGTTATAGCACCGGCTATACAAACCTTGAGGCATTGATATTCCCATATTTTTCTCAAAACAAAAGCTTTCCATTTTTTGATATAAGGGGTCATGTATTTGATAATAGCGATCTTGCAGCAAATGCAGGGGCCGGTTTCCGAATCTGTCCACTTGAAAAGGAAGTAATCTTTGGATTGAATGCATATTATGATTACCGCCTTGTAAAGGATGCAAATTATAATCAAATTGGTGTAGGATCGGAAATTTTAGGGAAAAGGGTAGATTTTAGAATTAATGGATATATACCTTTAAATGGCTTACGATCTCTTTCTAGTAATCTCTACAATAATTACCTAGGCGGCTACTACATAACAGAAAATAAATTTTGGATCCCTATGATCGGAGGAAATAGTGAAATTGGGTACTTTCTAGTAAAATCCAAAATTTTAGACCTCTATAGCGCGGTAGGGGTTTACTACTTTGGATATACCCATCTTTCTAACAGACAAGCAATTGGTGGTCAATTTAGACTCTCTATTAATTTTTCTGAATTTCTTTCTCTAGAAGGACTTATTTCGGCAGACTCTGTTTTTAAAACTCGGGTGCAAGGGCTAATTACGATTAGCTTTCCCTTTGGATACAAAACAGAAAGAAGGGGCAAAGATAAAAGGCTAGCTCAGCCTATAAAACGATATGAAATTATAGTTTTAGATAAACAAAACTATTGGAATTGGAATTGGAATTATTAAAGGAATTTTAAAAATGATCAAGCAAACCCCTAAAATATTTAAATTTTACACTTACTTATGCCTTATAGGATTATCTTCTCTATTTGGTGGTAGCGGATATCATCCACCAGAACAAGGCCCTCCAGGCCCTGCCGGAGCACAAGGAGAAACAGGCCCTGCGGGAGCACAAGGACCAGAAGGACCAGAAGGACTACAAGGACCAGAAGGACTACAAGGACCAGAAGGACTACAAGGAGATACAGGACCACAAGGACTACAAGGACTACAAGGACTACAAGGAGATACAGGAGCTAAAGGAGATACAGGAGATACAGGACCACAAGGACTACAAGGAGATACAGGAGCTAAAGGAGATACAGGAGATACAGGACCACAAGGACCACAAGGACTACAAGGACTACAAGGAGATACAGGAGCTAAAGGAGATACAGGAGATACAGGACCCGAAGGACCCCCTGGACCCACAGGACCTACAGGACCCACAGAATCACCCGCCTTCTTCTCTGGATACACTACAGTGGCAGACATAACAAGTGGAACAGACACATTAAATGGAACAGAATTTGCTGTAGGTGCTAGTTTTCCTATTGAGAATAGTTCAGCAAATCTTAACTTTAATATAATGACGTCCAATCATTACATCGGATTTCATGTAGCTGGCTTTTATAAAATTAGTTTCGGAATGACAGCTTCGACTAACACTGCTTTAGTGACTTTTTTTAATATAGGTATTAAAAAAGCATCTGGAGACTCAAATTTTAATCCAACTAGTGTTTTTGATACTATTCCAGGTTCTGTTGCATATTCTCAAACACCTGATACCTATCTTTCATATACAGTAAGTTATGCTGGTGGATCAGTAATTGTTGCTATGGATCAATATGATATAATATGCCTTACAAATGTAGGGGTAGGGACAATCCATTTTATTGATAATATATACGTCAATGATGCTGCAACCTATTACTTTTTAAATATAGAATGGATAGGATCGCTTCCATAGCTATTTGATAAATGCTAAAGCCAATCTTTGTATCAATAGAAGGTTGGCTTTTTTTTAGGTATAGCAAAGTAAAAGCTTATTTATCTTCTAGGACAATAGAAAAATTTTATTAAAATTTATAAGTTCACTTTTTTGTAAAATAATTAATATTATCAAAAGGGGGGCTAAAAATTTTATAAAAAAATACCAAATTGGAAATATTGCCTTTGCTTTACTTCCACTTAAAAACTCCTCTTTCCAAAGGCTTTTTGGTACTACCCAACCAATAAAAAGGGAGGTAAAAAGACCTGAAAGGGGGATAATCCAAACAGAAACAATTTCATCTACAGTTTCTAAATATGCTCTACCATAAAGATCAGACCAACTACTAAAAACTCCCCCTGCTGCTGAAAATGCTGCAGGTATCCCAACAATAAAAGTCATTAAACATACCAAAGAAACCGCTTTTTTTCTTTCTATTTTATAATGATCCATGATGTTTACAGCAACAACTTCTACAAATGCAATTGCTGAAGTTACAGCTGCAAATACAAAAAGACTAAAAAATGCAACCCCTATTACTTTACCAGCAGGAAGCTTTGCAAATAAAAACGGGAGAGTTTGAAAAACTAAACCTGTTCCCATCGATGGATCAAAACCATAGGTAAAAATTACTGGAAAAATCAAAAGAGAGGACAAACTTGCAACTAAAATCACTCCAAATGATACAGCCGAGCACATCAAAGGGATATTATCACCCCTTCTTGTATATCCCCCATAAGAGATCATGATACCTTGACCAAGACTTAAAGTAAAAAATGCAAGCCCCAAAGCTTCTAACACAGAGGATGCTTTAAAAGAACCTTTTTGCCCAAAAATCAAATAATCTAAAGCTTTTGAAAACCCTGAAAGGGAAGTGTTATAGATTACAAGTAGCGCTAATATAATAAACAAAAAGCGCATCATAATTTTCGACCAATATTCAATCCCATCTTTTACTCCGCTAAAAACAATAACCATTGTAATAAGGGTAAAAATCCCATGCCATAGCATTGTTATTCCACCTGAGCGAGAAAGTTCAATATAAATATTAGAAATCCCCTCTGCAGTTTGCCCTTTAGAAAAATCACATAACATCATTAAAATGTAAGATAATCCCCATCCAGCAATAACGGAATAAAAGCTCATAATAAAAAAGGAGGCGATAACTCCAAGCATTCCACCAATTCTCCACCCTTTTTTTTCAGACAGTACACCAAAAGCTAAAACTGCCCCTTTTTGAGTCTTTCTCCCTAATAAAATCTCTCCAATAAAAATTGGTAACCCAATTAACAAAACACAAAGGATATAACTTAATATAAAAAGCCCGCCCCCATTATTTCCAACAGTAAAGGGGAATTTCCAAAGTACCCCTAATCCTACAGCAGATCCAATAGCTGAAAATAAAAATCCAAGTTTGGATGAAAAATGTTCTTTTTTTACCTCTACCACCCTAAACCACCCTTTAATTTTTGCCTACTGCTATAAGGCCACTTGCTTGAAAAATAATTATTATTACAACCAATGGAACAACTACTTTTATGAAAAAATACCAAATAGTAAATCCTTTTTTAATGGATGCCCCATCATAAAATTCTTTTTTTAAAGCTCCTTTATCCATCCGATACCCTATAAATAACGCAGTAAAAAGCCCAGCAACTGGGATCAACCAAACTGTTGCTATTTTATCTATTGTATCTAAAAAATTTGATCCAAAAACTTTTGTCCAATCTGCATTTACTGAATTTGTAGAAGAAAGGGCGCTTGGCAAGCCAAACATAAAAGTTGACAAGCAAACAAGGAGTGTAGCTTTTTTTCTATCCCAATTAAATTTTTCCATCAAATTTGTTGCAACAACCTCTACAAGAGGTACAGCAGAAGTAAGCGCTGTAAAAACAAATAGGGAAAAAAATACAGTTGATATAACCATTGATCCAGCAAGCTTTGCAAAAAGCACAGGAAGAGTTTTAAACACAAGCCCAGGGCCCGAGGAAGGAGACAATCCGAAAGTAAAAACAACTGGAAAAATTGTAAGAGATGCAAAAATTGCAACAACTATCACAGAAAATGCAACAACCAAAGACATACTCACAATATTTTGCCCTTTATTTATGTAACTACCATAAGAAATCATAATCCCTTGCCCTAAACTTAAGGTCATATAAGCTAAACCAAGGGCCTCAAGTAAACTAACTAGGGAAAAAGATTCTACCTTTGGTATAAAAATAAACTCTACTGCCTGTTTAAATCCTTTTAAAGTAGAACTATAGATGAATAAACCCATTAACATAATAAGCAAAATTCGAACCAATATTTTTGACCAATATTCAATCCCTTTTTTAACGCCAGATAGTACAATTGCCATAGTAATCAAGGTAAAAACACCATGCCATAAGATAGTAATGCTACCACTTTGGGAAAGCTTATCAAAAATCATCCCTATTTGGGCTGAATTTTTTCCAGCGTAGACTCCTGAAATCGAAGTTAATATATAACTTAACCCCCATCCGGCAATAACTGAATAATAGCTCATGATTAAAAATGAGGAAAATACACCAAGATAGCCACCAATTTTTAAGTGACTTTCTCCCTCACAACCTTTGGAAAATGCAACTATTGCAGCACTTTGTGTTTTTCTCCCTAAAATAATTTCTCCTATAAAAAGGGGGATACCTGCAAAAAATATACAGAAAAAATAGGCAAGTAAAAACAACCCACCACCATTTTGCCCAATTACATAAGGAAATTTCCAAAGAAGGCCTAATCCAACTGCCGAACCAATAGCAGCAAATAAAAATCCAATCTTTGAACCAAAATGTTCCCTAACTTTTACTTGACTCATCCTATCCTTACAAAAAAAATCCTTAAGAATTTAACAGAAAAATTAAGCAAAGTAAAGCTATATTTTTGTATAACGTAAGTTGTTTTTAAAAATTTCTGTACAAAAATTCTATTTATTCTTTATAAGTAGATAATAAAAAATTTACAAGGTGTTTTTATGCCAACAATAATTGATGTAAGAGATCCTTATTTGGCATTTACCCCGCCAGAAAGGGAAAAAGAACCTGCTACTGTGCGCTGTTTTATTAATTTTTTTCCCGACCTTTCCTCTGCTTTTAATTTTCCTTTTTTAAATTTCATCCCTTTTTATAATAATTTAGTAGAGCACATTGATTCGGTGGGAATTTTAACAGTAATTATTAGCGTATCTCTTACTGCTATATCTGCTATTGGGATATTTTTTATAAATATTGCTGCCGTAGAAATCACCCTTTTTGCCCTTCAATTTATTTGCGGCTCTATTGCAATACTTTCAACAGGGGCGTATATAAAAAGATATTATTTACTTAAACGCAATCATAAAGAAGTAGAAATTTTAGAAAGATATTCTCAAGCCCTTAATAGACAAATATCCCTTTTTGAAGATGAAATTTTAGAAATGAATATAAGTTTAGATTCTTTATCAAAAGCTTCTAGTGATTTAAAAAAGGAAAATGCAGATTTAGCAAATACAAATACAAAGCTTAACCTCTCTATTTCTAAAATAAAAGCTATGGCCGAAGAAATTTCCTTATCTAATGCTAAACTTACTGAAGAAAACGTAAAATTTTCTACTGCTACTTTAACTTTAAAAAAGCAGATTCTTGAGCAAAACTTACAAAATACTAAGCTTTCATCTTCAAACGATTTTCTTAAAAAAACCGCCGAACAATTAGAGCAAACAGCATTAAAAGCACAAGATTCCTATACACAATTATTCGAAGAATTTAATAATTTTAAAAATGCAAATATAGTTCTTGCTCAAATTCTTGCTCTTGCTAACAAAGAAAGAGAGCAGTTAGCTAAAATTGTTAATCAAGGGGCAGCTATTAAAGAGCAAACTGAAATTTTAAAAACAACACTTAAAAATCATGAAGAGTATCTAAAGCAAATACAAGAGTCAATCATTACAAATAAAGAAGAGCTTAAAAAAGTAACAGATGAGCTAAAGGATGCAGCATCAAAGATATCAGATTTGATCCCCTAAAATTTTTTAGTGTATCTATTCTTGCATCTTTTTATAACCTCTGGCATACTTTGTCCATCAAAAAAAAAGAGGTATATATATGGAGACAGTTGATGCAGGATCAATAAAGAAGGGTATGAAATTAGAAATTGATGGAAATCCTTATAACGTTATTGTTGCAGATATTGTAAAACCTGGAAAGGGGCAAGCTTTTACAAGAACTAAATTAAAAAATTTAAAAACAGGTATGCAGCTTGAAAGAACCTTTAAATCCAATGAAAAGCTACAAATTGCAGATATTGAAGAGGTAGTAATGCGCCTTATTTTTACAGATGAGGAAGGGGCAACTTTCATGCATGATGATACTTTTGAGCAAGTTTCTATCCCTTTTGCACTAATTGGGCAGGATAAAATTTGGCTCAAAGAACAGATTATTTATTCTATTATTTTGTATAAAGGAGAAGTAGTAGGATTTGATCCCCCAAATTTTATGGAGCTTATTGTAACTCGTACAATGCCAGGGGAAAAGGGAAATACAGCATCTGGAAGAGTTACAAAACCTGCAACAGTAGAAACTGGGGCAGAAATTGCAGTTCCTATTTTTATTGCAGAGGGGGAAAAGATAAAAATAGACACAAGAACTTCTGAATATGTATCAAGATGTTAACAACTTTTGAAAAAGTAGAAAAAAGAGCTCTTGCATTAAAAAAAACCCGAAAATTTTTCGATGAGAGGGGTTTTTTTGAGGTAGATGTAAGAATTTGTAACAAAGCTTGCGCAGTGGATACTTATATAGATCTTTTTGAAGTTAAAGAGGAGGGGTTTTTACACTCTTCCCCAGAGCTTGCAATGAAAAATCTTTTGGTAGATGGCTCAAAAAATATTTACTTTTTGGGCCATGTGTTTCGTAAAGAAAATAGCGGATCCCTTCACTCTAGCGAATTTACTATGTTAGAGTACTATCGAATTAATACATCTGAGGAGCTATTTTTAAAAGAAACAATAGACTATTTATCCCTTTTTTTGGGAAAAAGGAAAATAGAGCTTATCCCTTATGATCAGGCATTAGAAAAATATACCCCCAAAGAAGTTGTTTATCCTAAAGATTGTAATGAAAAGGAAAAAAAACATTTTTTATTTTCTCACTTTGTAGAACCAAATTTAGGAAAAGATTGCTATGCAGTAATTACAAATTTCCCTCCAAATGAAGCATCTTTAGCTGCAACTTTAGTAGAAAATGGAAAACTTGTAGCAAAAAGATATGAAATATTTTTTAACGGCATAGAACTTGGCAATGGCTTTTTAGAACTTGATTGCTCTAAAACAATTCAAGAGCGCTTTGAAGGGGCTAATAAAGAGAGAATAGATCTTAATAAGCCCACCTATCCTATCGACCATGAATTTTTAAAAAAAATATCTTTGGGGCTACCAAAAAACACCTATGGGATAGCTTTAGGTTTTGATCGGATCCTATCCCTTAGCTTAAACTCCCCTTCCATCCACAATATTATTTTTTAACTCACCTTACGCCTGGTTCATTAATGCAAAAAATATTTTTTTTGAGCAAAGAGAGTTTTTAAAGAGGTCTAATATACTTTTTCTGAAGAAGATCCTCTATAGTGAAGGGGTTTTTTTCTTCCCACTGCAAAAGATTTTTTAGAAACTCGGAAAGATGGGGGCGCTTGCCGTCTTTTATGTTCTGATTTATAAATACGTCTTATAATACGATGAACAGTATCAATATCTATATTTTCATTTTTTGCAATTGCATCAGGAGTTTTATAATCCTCCACATACCCTTTAATAACTTTATCTACTATATCATAGGAAGGAAGGGGGGATGGATCATTATCATGATGAGTAATTTCTGACTGTGAAGGCTTTTTGATAATCTGTTTTGGTATGATTTCTTTTTCTCTGTTTATATATTTTGCAAGCTCATAGCAGTTTGTTTTTACAACATCCCCAATAACAGCAACGGCCCCTGCCATATCGCCATAAAGGGTATTATACCCTAAAGCAAACTCTGTTTTATTTCCCGTTGCAAGAAGCAAAGCACCTGTTTTATTTGCAAACGCCATAAGTATTGTAGCTCTTATTCGCATTAAAATATTATCTTCTATCAAACGATCCTCTGCTACATCAAAATGATCTTTTAAAAGTAGATGATAGTTTTTTTCTATTTGCTCTAAACAAATCTCCTTTAATTGCATCCCTAAATTTTTACAAAGTAAACGAGCATGCTTTATTTGCTCTTTTGGTGCATTTATTCCTGGAAGGTAAATCCCAAGTACATTTTCTTTCCCCAAAGCTTTTACAGCAATTTGAGCAACTAAAGATGCATCCAAACCCCCAGTTATTCCAATAATTGCTTTTGTATGGAAAGATTTAGCAAAATAATCTTTTACTCCAAGAACTAAAGCATCGTACATATCTCCTAATATACTATGCTCAAAAGGGATGGTTTCATAATTTGCCTCTGTATCTATTAAAGTATGATCTTCTTCAAAAGCCTTAGATACACTTTTAATTTCCCCATTTTTATCAAGATAAAGGCTTAACCCATCACAAATAACTGTTCCATTTGCTCCAACTTGACAAGTGTAAACAACTGGACATTTCAATGTATTTACTGCAGCTTTACAAACTTCTACACGAATATCAGCTTTTGCTGACTGAAAAGGCGATGCTGTAAGATTTATTAATAAATCAGGCTTATATGCAGCCAATGCTTTTACCGGATCCCATGGGTAGGATGTTCCTGAAATTTTTTCTCCAGCATTTTGCCACATATCCTCACATATTACTACCCCTACTCGCTTATTACAAATCTCCCAAACATGGATATCTTTTCCCCTTGCAAAGTAACGTCTTTCATTAAATACATCATAAGTTGGCAAAAGCCACTTATCGTAAAAACCTAAAACCTTGCCATCGTTTATAATAGCTGCACTATTTAATAACTTCTTTTCATCATAATTTGGATTTCTTCTAACCAAACCAACAATAACTCCTATCCCTAAGGAAGATCTAACTATTCTATCAAACTGACTTTCCATTTCATCAATAAAATTCTCATGAAGTAGTAAATCATCTGGACTATACCCACAAACTGTCATCTCTGGAAAAACAACAAGCTCTGCCCCTTTTTCTTTGCCAAGCTCTATAGAGCTTATTATTTTATCTGTATTTCCAATTAAATCACCAATTTTTGGATTTAACTGTGCCATTAAAATTTTCATAATGAGTAACTTATTATTTGTTGATTTTTCTTTTAATCTCAACTTTGCTGATCTTGGTTAAGATGTCAAGAGCTCTAATTGCCAAAGTCATCAAGGATAATAGACTCTTTTTCTACCCCAAAATCATAAAGAGCTTGTATTACCATTTTATTGTGCATAGGTGGGCCACATACATAATATAAATTTTCTTCCGCATTCTCCATGGCTTTAAGCTCCCCCTCTATAAAAGCATTGCAAGCAAACCCTGTTTTTAAACGATCATCTTTTGGCCAGCCCCCCTTAATATCTGCCTCTTCTGGCTCTGATAACACTAAATGGTAGGAAAAGTTTGGATATTTTTTTGCAAGATCTTCAAACTCACTTTGATAGATATTTTCCTTTAAGCTTCTTGCCCCATACCAGAGGGAAACCTTCCTTTTTGTATTTTTATTTAAAAATAAATCTAAAATATGGGCTCTTGCAAAAGATGCCCCTGCCCCCCCTATTACAAAAAATAGCTGTTTATCATTTTCTATCATATGAGACTCCCCATATGGACCTGAAAATTCCACAAGGTCACCAGCGTTTAAAGAAAACAGGTAAGATGAACCCACCCCCCAGGGAATTTTTGGATCAACCGCCCCATTTTTTAGGGGGGCTGTTGCTATCCTAACGGTAAATTTTAATATTTGCCCTTCTCCTTTGTGGGAGGCTAAAGAATAAGCTCTGCTTACCCCTTGCTCGTTAAATTCAATTTTTTTATCAAAAAGGTTTAATTTTTCCCAATCACCATGAAACTTTTTATCCATTTGACTTTTCCACTCAAGAGTATTGGTAGAAAACAAAGGTAAATGAACTTGCAAATAATCTCCAGGAACATAACCTAGATTTATATCTTTTGGTATTTCTACACAAAGCTCCTTTATAAAAGTTGCAACATTTTCATTAGAAATTACTTTTGCCTTAAACCTTTTTGCATTCATAGCAGATGCATCAATAACAACCTTAAGATCCCCCCTTACTTTGCACTGACAAGATAACCTCCACCCTTGCTTTATTTTTTTTAATGGAAAAATTACCTTTTCTATCTCTACAGGATCTGAAAAACCTTCTGTAACTTTTACTTTACACTGATGGCAAGTTGCCTTCCCTCCACAAGGGGATGCTATTTGATAACCAAGCTTTAACAAATTATCTAAAAGTGTACCACCTGATTCTACCTCCACTTGGGTATTTTCATTGATTTTTATCAAGCACTTGCCAGTTCCTATAAGCAAAGCTTTCACAAATAAAATTAAAAACGATAGCAATAAAACAATTGCACATAAAAATAAAACAGGGATAAAAACTTTAAGGACAAACATATTTCTTTACTTTCTTTTCACGATCCTAATTTATAGATTTTTTGTCCAATAAAAGAACTTTTTTTTAATCCTTTATCCTTGTATATTCTTTGTTTATGGCAATAAAGCATGAACATTGGTCTTCAAAAATTGGGTTTATCCTAGCAACAGCAGGTTCAGCTGTGGGTCTTGGCGCTCTTTGGCGCTTTCCATATACTGTTGGAACAAATGGCGGGGGGGCTTTTGTCCTTTGCTATTTGCTCTTTTGCACCCTTTTAGGGTTTCCTCTGTTTATCGCTGAGTTAATTATTGGACGAAAAACACAAAAAAGTGCGGTCCTTGCCTACTCTATTTTAGCGCACAAATCACAAAATTGGAGAGCCCTTGGATGGTTTAATTTTATCATCTCTCTGCTTATTTTATCTTTTTATGCAGTTGTGTCTGGATGGGTTTTAAGTTACGTATTTATGAGCCTTTCAAATTTTTCCTCTGGTAAAACCCCTGAAGAAATAGGAGCGATATTTGGAACTGTTTATACATCACCATGGATTAATATCTTTTGGTTTGCCCTATTTTTACTAATCAATCTTGGGGTTGTTGCAGGTGGTGTAAAAAAAGGTATTGAATATTGGTCAAAAATTTTAATGCCCCTTCTTTTTCTTTTTTTAATTGGACTATTTATTTTTGCAACCACCTTGCCAGGATTTATCCCTGCAGTAAAATTTATCTTTTATCCAGATTTTACAAAACTTAAACCAGATAGCATTTTAAATGCCCTTGGTCTTGCCTTATTTACCTTAAGTGTTGGCTATGGAATCATTGTAACCTACGGCAGTTACATGGAAAAAACAGAAAATATTCCAAAAAATGGCTTTGTAGTTGCTATTATGACCATATTTGTCTCTTTGATCTCCGGTTTAGTCATTTTTCCCATCGTTTTTTCTTATGGATTGCCACCTGAAGCGGGTCCTGGCCTTGTGTTTAAAACTTTACCTATCTTATTTGCAAAACTTCCTGCTACTTTATTAATTTCTACTATCTTTTTTTTACTAATGCTTTTTGCAAGCCTTACATCTACTATTTCTTTACTAGAGATTTTAGTTGCAAATGTGATGGAAGTGTATGAAATCGCAAGAAAAAAGGCGTGCTACATTTTAACTTTGCTTGCTTTTATTATTGGCATACCAAGCGCCCTTGCCGGGTCAAAAACATTGTTCCCAGATTGGGAAATGATTTATGGTAAAAACTTTTTTGATATGTTAGATTATTTAACCTTAAGCTGGTTCACTCCAATTTCCGTATTAATAACTACTATTTTTACCGGTTGGTTTTTAAAAAAGGAAATGCTTTATGAAGAGTTTTCTTTAGGCACTAGCCTTGGATTTTTAGCTCCTCCATGGTTTTTTCTAATAAAATATATTATTCCTGTAGTAATATTTATTATTATTCTTCATGAAGCTGGCATAATTACTATATAAATAAAGCTTTTTCTGTTTTTAAATCTGTTTATTGTGTTATTATCTTATTATAAATTTATAAAAAATACGAATAATAATATGCAAATCCTTTCAGATCCTAATATAAACTATATAGAAATTAATATTAGTAAAGCGAGTATGATACTTAACGCTTGGCTTGCTAGAACTAATCACTACCTAAAAACAATTGATGCAATTGGTCTTAATATTCTAAAAAAAACATTACCAGTTTCACTTGGTGATGAATGTAAATTCTTTTACTTAAAAGATTTAACAAATAATTCTTTTTGCCTTATTGGGCTAGAATTTACAAAAAATAAAGAAATAAATATTGCTGCAACTTTTCATACTCCTGATATATTTTGTGTTTCTAAAGAATTAAGAATAAAAATAAAAAAAATATTTATTAATTCATTAATAAATATATTTAAAAATGCTAGCTATTCCACACTTAAGATTTCTGTAACCAATCAAAAACAAAGGAAATTTTATATAGAGATGGATTTTAAAATGCTTGATAGGGAAAATCCTGATATTTTAACTTACCATTTAAAATCTCCATCCGATAGCAAAAAAGATCCGTTTAAATTTTTTCTTTATAGATAAAAAGATTGCTTTAATAAAAAGGTTAAAGGCTCTATAATAGCTACCTATGATAAAAAAGCATGAACATTGGTCAGGGAAAATTGGATTTATATTAGCAACAGCTGGAGCTGCAGTGGGACTTGGCTCACTTTGGAAGTTTCCTTACGTTGCGGGGATGAATGGGGGTGGGGCTTTTGTTTTTTTATACATTTTATTTACAGTTATTATTGGGCTACCAGTATTTATTGCTGAGCTTCTCCTTGGAAGAAAATCTCAAAAAAGTTCCGTACTTGCTTTTCCTACACTAAAAAAAGATGGGGAAAATTGGAGAATGTTAGGGTGGCTTAACTTTTTAACAACGTTAATTATCCTTTCCTATTATTGTATTATTTCTGGGTGGGTATTAAGTTATATTTTCATGAGCTTAAACAAATTTTCCTTAGGAAAATCCACAGAGCAGATACAACAAGCTTTTACACTTCTTTCCTCCTCCCCTGGAATTTCCCTTTTTTGG
This sequence comes from Chlamydiia bacterium, assembly GCA_044360335.1. Taxonomy (GTDB): domain Bacteria; phylum Chlamydiota; class Chlamydiia; order Chlamydiales; family 2-12-FULL-49-11; genus JAJACQ01. Next base: position 13,939 of record JBIKKN010000002.1, read on the forward strand.
TTTGCTTTGTTCCTTCTAATAAATTTAGGGGTAGTTTGTAGTGGTATTAAATTTTAATGCCTGCCTTATTTATCCTTTTGATTGGTTTGTTTTTTTATGCCACAACATTATCAGGGTTTTCTAAAGCTTTTAGTTTTGTATTCGCCCCTAAATTTGAAAACCTATCCCCTCAAGGAATTTTAAATGCTCTTGGAATGGCATTTTTTACTTTAAGTATTGGTCTTGGAATCAATATTACTTATGGAAGTTACATGCAAAAATCAGAAAATATTCCGATAAATAGTATGATTATTACTGCTATGACAGTGTTTGTATCTTTAATTTCTGCTCTTGTTATTTTTCCTATTGTATTTACTTTTAATTTCCCACCAGAGGCAGGTCCAGGGCTTATTTTTAAGACTTTACCTGTGATTTTTGCAAAACTTCCGGCTACTGTTTTATTATCTACTGCATTTTTTTCCCTTGTATTTTTTGCAGCTCTTACCTCCACTGTTGCTCTTTTAGAGGTTTTAGTAGCAAACACAATAGAAAACTTCAATATATCAAGATTTCGTGCTGCAAGCTTATTAACTGTTCTTATTTTTATACTTGGCATTCCAAGCGCTTTATCAGATTCAAATATTTTATTTCCTGCTTGGAGCAAGATATATGGGAAAACTTTTTTTGCAACGGTAGATTACCTCTCGCAAAATTGGATGATGCCTGTTGGCGCCCTGTTTACTGCGATCTTTGTGGGTTGGTTTATCGATAAAAATGATTGTAAAGAAGAGTTTGTAAAAGGTACAACTTTAGGATGGATATCAGGTCCATGGTTTTTTATGGTAAAATATATAGCGCCACTTTTGGTAATTATAATTATTTTGGTAGAAGCGGGCTTAATAAAAATATAAGGAGCAAATATGACTGAAGGTAAACTTAAGATCAATAGTGAAAACATTATGCCAATTATTAAAAAGTGGCTTTATTCTGACAAAGATATTTTTTTACGTGAACTTGTTTCCAACGCAACAGATGCCACTACAAAATGGAAAATTTTAGAAGAAAAGGGGCTTGCAAATGGAGCTTTAAAAGGGGATGATCTATCCATTACTGTTTCTTTAGATAAGGAAAATAAACTTTTAACTATTTCTGATAATGGCCTTGGTATGACAAAAGAAGAGGTGGAAAAGTATATCACTGATGTTGCTTTTTCCGGAGCCACAGAATTTGTTGAAAAATACCAAAAGGACAAAGATAATGGCGGAATTATTGGTCACTTTGGCCTTGGGTTTTATTCTGCATTTATGGTTGCATCCACTGTGGAAATTAAAACAAAATCTTATTTAGATGGAGCTTTACCAGTTCATTGGTCTTGTGATGGGTCTTCAAATTATACAATAGAAGAAACTCAAAAAGAAAAAGTTGGAACAGATGTTATTTTACATATTAGCGATGAGGAAATGTTAGAGGAGTTCAAACTTAAGTCCATACTTAAAAAATATTGCTCCTTTTTACCCTACCCGATTTATTTTAATGAGGAAAGAATCAATTCTAAAGAGCCTCTTTGGATGAAATCTCCTTCCGATTGTACCGATGAAGAATACAAAGAATTTTTTAAAGCCCTATATCCGATCGAAGAAGAGCCAATATTTTGGGTTCATTTAAATGTTGACCATCCATTTAATTTGAAAGGTATTTTATATTTTCCAAAAATAAATCCAAGATTTGATTTTCAATCCTCATCGATTCAACTTTACTCAAATAGAGTGTTTGTTTCTAACAATTTAAAAGATCTTTTTCCAGATTATTTAACAGTGATGAGAGGGGCAATTGAAAGCTCTGATATCCCTTTAAACGTTTCAAGAAGCTATCTACAAATGGATTCTACTGTTAAAAAGCTCTCTGTTCATATTGCTAAAAAACTTGGAGATAGATTAAAAAGTTTTGCATCTGCTGAAAAAGAAAAATATGAAGCTCTTTGGGAAAATATTGAAACTATTGTTAAACTTGGAGCTCTTCGTGAAGAGAAATTTTATGATAAAGTAAAAGATGTTCTCCTTTATAAAACAGTCACTGGAAATTTTACAACAGTAGAAAAATACCTTGAAGCTCATAAAGAAGAATATGGGGGGAAAGTTTTTTATACTACTGAAGAAGAAGATACTACATTTTTATCGATGTATAAAGATAAAGCAATTGAGGTTTTAAAAGGAGGCGGAGCTTTAGATAGCGCTATTTTTAATACTTTAGAGATGAAGCTTAAGTGTGAATTCCAAAGAATAGATGGGGGGGTTTCTGATCTAATTTTGGATAAAGAAGCAAGTAGCCTTGATGGTACGCATGATGAGCTTAAAGCTTTTATAAAAGAGAGCCTTGATCTTGAACATGTGGAAGTTGAAACAAAAAGTCTTAGTTCAAAAGAGCTACCTGCGTTTGTACTTATCGAAGAAGGGGCAAGACGAATGAGAGATTATTTTGCAGCAAGCCAAAAAACGATGCCAAAAGAGCTATTTTCTAAGCATACTTTTATCATCAATACAAACAATTCTCTTGCCCACTCCATGCACAAACTAAAGGAAAAATCTCCTGAACTTTCGAAAAAACTTGTAAAGCAACTTTACGATCTATCTCTTCTTTCTCAAAAGGAGATGCATCCAGAAGCTCTTAACGACTTTATAAAAAGAACAGGGTCTGTAATTGAGGAACTTGCAGAAAGAGCCTCGAGCAATTAAGATAAAAAATCCTTTTCAAAGTTGTTTGTATTAGCAAAAAAAGTGCAGGCAAAATTATTTGCAGCAGTTACTGTATAAGAGGCGTTGCTATCCCAAAAAAATGGAATTCCCATTGTTATATTTGGATTTTGAGCCTTTAAATTTACATATAACTGCTCAAGGATAAATCTAGCAGCAGATCCATTACTAATTCCAGATGGCATCTTTGTATAAGGAAGTGGGCCCCCACAGCTTGCGGGACTTGTATAGTCAACCCTTGCATTAAAGCCGATGTTGATATATTTTCCAGCACCTTCAGCATCCAATCCTGAGTTTTTTTCTACCTGATCAAGCCAAAGGAATAAATCCCAGCTTTGCGTAGGGAGCTGTCCAGCATTTAAATAATACTGCCCGTTATATGCCATAAGATTTATGCCATCAAAAAGTGTTTGAATTTTTGCAAGTGAAAACATTGGTCCAAAAATTTGCCCTTGTAAACCATAGGTAATGCTATCTGCCATTATGGTAAGGGTTGTTTCTATTTGCGAATGTAAAGTAGAAAAAAATGTTACAAGGGATTTAGGATCGTTTTTGGCAATAGCTGCTGATTCTATATCAAAATCTAAATAGGCAATTTTTAATGATTTTGCCCATGCAGCTAATGTATTGGCTAGTGAGGCTGGATCTATCCCCATGCGAACATAATTTATCTGGTTAGATTTATTGGTACAAGAACATGTTGATTTAAGATTTTGCTGGCTATAAAAATTAAAGTTCCAGTCAGAGTCAGAGGCTGCAATTCCTCCAAAAGCTAACCCCACCTTGATTTGGTAGGAACTAAGAGTTTCAATAATATAGGAAAAAACACTTTGACCATCAATAGTTTTTCCGCCAATATTTATGTAAAGAGAACCAATTGCATCCCCCTTACTAAGATTTGTAAAGTTATTAAGTGCAAGATTTGAAATATCACATACTTGAGCAAAAGAAAGGGTAAGGCAAGTTAAATTTTGGGCAATAAGCTGGCTTGCCAAGGAATTTAGGTAGTTATCAAGCCCTTGCTTATTAACTTCCCCCTTTTGCCAATCCATAAAATTCCAGCTTTCCCAAGCACCTAAATCAAAATATTCTACTGCATCACTCATAATAATCCTCGTTTATATATAGAGTACTCTACAGCAAAGGGAGATTTTTTCTTTAAGTTGCTTTGCCTGTTAAGGCTCTTAACATAATATTTGCTACAAATATATTTATTTCTCTCACCTTTTTTTTAAATTCTTTTGAAATCTTTGCTGTGTTATAATTTTGCACCTCCTCTTCAGTAAATCTACAATGAGTTACTAAATAGGGGAGAGATGGTCGTCTTTTATTAGGATTTAGTCCATATTCAGCAAGAACGTTACTTACAAGCTCCCTTTGTATTAGATAATAGGTCCCTACCTCAAAAATTTCTCTATCCAGAAGATAAATTTTAATATTTTCATAATCTAATGTTTTAAGTACAGAAATTTTGGTTTTATTATCATGGGATAGAGCAATCACACCTTGGTCAAAAGAAGCTAAAATAATGATATCAACATTTTCTTCTTTATCATAACCAATAACAGGTCTATAAAACCTCCCCCTTAAGTTTGTACTATTAACAAGGTATGGATAAAAATCTTCATCATAATCTAGTGAAACTCTTTTTAATCTTGTATTGGTTTGGTTGAGTAAAAAATACAATCTATCAAATTCAAGGGGTAATAATTTTGAAGGTATATCTTTTCTACAATGCTCATACCTTACTCTCTTTGGTGGTGCTTTTGGTTCAAAATTTGTGTCTGTTGCAAAAGTTATAGATTTATTTGTAGTAAGTGCTGGCTGCATAATAATAAACTATTGTTAAAATTATGCTACAATTATATTACAATTTTCTAATTAATTGGAATTTATTTTTTAGCAACATAGCAATAGTCAGCGATAGAAGAGAGTTTTTCCCCTCATTAAGTATTAGAAATAGCAGCTGCGGATCTTTTTTTATTTACCTTTACTGGTAAAGCTGCATTTGCCAACAATGCCTTTTGTTTTATATGTGCATCCAAATTCGCCCTCCTTTGAAGATCATAAAACTTATAGATCTCTTACTCTGAAGGATTTGCGTAACTTTTTAAATATTGCTCGGTTGGCACTTTATAAATTGGATTTAATGTATATTCAGAAAGAACATTATTTACAAGTTCTTTTGTTCCTACAATTGCTTCACCGATCGCAATTTGACTTTGATTTGTAATTAAAGCTTTTAGTTTGTGATAAGGTGTTTGTTCAAAAGATACTGTGTTTGATCCTATATCATAGCTTACAACAACAAAAACCCCTCTATAAGAGCTAAGGATCAGACAAAGTGAATCCCTCTCAACATTAAGGGCTAAAACAGGATGATAATTTATATTTTCATCCGATAAATCTGTATAATTATTTATTCTTTTTAAAAACTCTTTATTTTCTTCTAAACTAACTTGCTTAAATAGACTTTTATCTTTAAAATAACTTATTCTTTCTTGATTAAAATAACCTCTAAACTTATTAAATTGTTTTGGCAATTTCAAAAAGGAAAAAGTTTTTGTTTCATACACAGTACAAATATGCCTACACTTTCTTTTCCTTAAAAAGTTTATAGGCTTTCTACTCAAAGTTTCTTGATAAATACCTTCAACTTGTGGGCAGTAATCCACAACTTCTACTTGGTTGCTAAAACTCACAACCTTTTTTCTAACTGGATTGGTTGGTTTAATACTACTAACAGCTTCTATAAATTATCTCCCCTTTAAACCTGCAAAAGCAGCATCTTGTTTAAGTAGCCCTTTTTTTTATGGCTGCTAACTTACTCCCCTTACGCAAAAATAAAAATATTTGGGCTGTAGCTAAAACTCTCGCGGTTAAACAATTATAAAATAGCCATATCTATTTGATATTGCTATTTTATAATTGTTTAACCCCGAGGTTTTGGCCCTGCCGAAATCTTCTTATTTTTGCG
>JBIKKN010000051.1:0-5911 GCA_044360335.1 Chlamydiia bacterium
TCCTTGATGGCCCTTGGTTTTTATGAAGAGGCAAAAAGATACATTCGCTCTCGCTCTTATGTAACAGAAGAAAAAAAGCAAACTCCAGCTGGCAAAGTTTTTTTAATCAAGGGAGATAAAGGGTCTACTTATACAATTACAGAAAATGATATTGAAGAGCAAATTTCTCACTCTACAAGAGATATAGAAAATGTAGATGTAAAAGATCTTACCCATTCTGCCCTTTTAAATTTCTATGAAGGGATTACAGAGGAAGAAGTAGATACAGCTTTGATTATGGCAGCACGTTCAAAAATTGAAATGGAGCCAAATTATACTTTTGTTACTGCAAAGCTCCTTTTGGAAAAAATCTATAGGGAAACTTTAGAGTGCTCCTCTAGAGAAAAAACTTTTGAAAGCAGTTACCGTGAGTATTTTATAAGCTATATTCAAAAAGGAATTTCAGTAGAAAGACTTTCCAAAGAGCTATATGATTTTGATTTAAATGCTTTATCTAAAGCTTTAGTTCCTCAAAGGGATTATTTACTTCAATATTTAGGGCTCCAAACTCTTTATGACAGATATTTTATTCACCATAAAGAAAGACGGCTTGAAACTCCTCAAATTTTTTGGATGAGAGTGTGTATGGGTTTATCTATTAAAGAGGAGAAAAAAACAGAAAAAGCAATTGAATTTTATAATATACTTTCTAAACTTTTATATTCTCCAGGAACACCAACTTTATTTAATTCTGGTACAAATCATGCCCAGCTTAGCTCTTGTTACCTATCCACCATTAATGATGATTTATCTCACATTTTTAAAGTAATTGCAGATGATGCTCAGCTTTCAAAATGGGCAGGGGGTCTTGGAAATGATTGGACATCTGTTCGTGCAACTGGCGCCCTTATCAAAGGTACAAATGGAAAATCTCAAGGGGTTATACCATTTTTAAAAGTTGCAAATGATACAGCGGTTGCTGTAAATCAAGGGGGGAAACGAAAAGGTGCTCTTTGCTCTTACTTAGAAACATGGCATTTAGATATAGAAAACTTTTTAGAGCTTCGAAAAAACACCGGGGATGAAAGACGTAGAACCCATGATATGAATACAGCAAACTGGATTCCAGATTTATTTATGCAAAGGGTAGAGCAAGATAAACAGTGGACTTTATTTTCTCCAAATGATGTACCAGATCTTCATGAGCTTTATGGAAAAGCTTTTCAAATACGTTATGAAGAGTATGAAAAACAAGTAGAGGAGGGAAAAATTGCCCTTTATAGAAAGCTTGATGCAAAAGATCTTTGGAGAAAGATGTTAAGTATGCTTTATGAAACAGGCCACCCTTGGATTACATTTAAAGATCCATCTAACATTCGCTCCCCTCAAAGTCATGTAGGAGTTGTTCACAGCTCAAATCTTTGTACAGAGATTTTACTAAACACATCCAAAGAAGAGGTAGCTGTTTGTAATTTAGGTTCGGTAAATTTAATAGCTCATCTAAATGATAACAATGAAATAGATGAAAAAATGTTAGAATATACAGTAACAACAGCAATCCGCATGTTAGACAATGTAATTGATATAAACTTTTATCCAATACCAGAGGCACAAAATTCTAACGCTAAACATAGACCTATTGGTTTAGGGCTTATGGGATTTCAAGATCTATTACATAGAAAATCTATAAGCTATGCAAGTTTTGATGCTGCAGAAATCGCCGACGATGTGATGGAAAAAATTTCTTTCTATGCAATTAAAGCTTCTGCCCTTCTTGCAAAAGAGCGTGGAACATATCTTTCTTACAAAGGATCTAAGTGGGATCTTGGAATGCTTCCAATAGATACTATAGACCTATTAGAAGCTGAAAGGGGCGAAAAAGTAGATATGAACAAAACCTTTAAAAAGGATTGGAATAGTATTAGAGATTTGGTAAAAAAATATGGGATGAGAAACTCCAATACAATGGCAATTGCACCAACTGCTACAATTGGAAATATTTTAGGGGTATCTGCATCTATTGATCCAAACTACAAAAACCTTTATGTAAAATCCAATCTTTCTGGAGAATTTACAGTTGCAAATACCTATTTAATAAACGATCTAAAAAAATTAGGTATATGGGATAAAGAGATGCTTGATGATTTAAAATATTTTGATGGCTCTATTGCAGAAATTGAAAGAATTCCAGATACATTAAAGAAAATTTATTTAACAGCTTTTGAAGTAGACTCTTTATGGCTAATTGAATGTGGAAGCCGCCGTCAAAAATGGATAGATATGGGACAATCTATGAATTTATTTTTAGCTGAGCCAAGTGGGAAAAAACTTCATGAGATGTATTTTGCTGCATGGAAAAAGGGGATAAAAACAACCTACTACTTAAGATCTATGGCAGCTACAACAATTGAAAAATCTACTACAGATATCAATAAAAGGGGTCTGCAGCCAAGATGGATGAAAAACAAATCTGCATCTTCAAGAATTGAAGTGGACAGAAAACCAAAAATACAAGCCTGTTCTATGGAAGAAGGGTGTGAGAGTTGTCAATAATTTAAGGAGTTTTTATGAGTATAGCAGAGGAAGAATCTACAAAAATACGGTTCGAAGCAAAAGAAAAAAGACTTATCAATTGTAATAAAGTTGATGTAAATCAAATTATGCCTATGAAATATAAATGGGCATGGGAGCATTATTTAAATGGATGTGCAAACCACTGGATGCCAAATGAGGTTCCTATGGCAAAAGATATTGAGCTTTGGAAATCTGATGCTCTTTCTAGTGCTGAAAAGTTAATGATCATGAGAAATTTAGGCTTTTTTTCTACAGCTGAAAGTTTAGTTGCAAATAATATTGTTCTTGCAATTTTTAAACATGTAACAAATCCAGAGGCAAGACAATATTTACTTCGTCAAGCTTTTGAAGAGGCAATACATACTCACACCTTCCATTACATTGTAGAATCTTTAGATCTAGATCCATCAGAAATTTTTAACATGTACAATGAAATTGATGTAATCCATCAAAAAGATCAGTTTGAAATGAAAATTACAGCTGAAATTTTACAAGATGGATTTAGTACAGAAACAGAAAAAGGGGCAAGAAGTTTTCTTAAAAATTTAATCGCCTACTACATTATTATGGAAGGGCTTTTTTTCTATAGTGGCTTTGCTATGATTTTATCCCTACACAGACAAAATAAAATGTCAGGTATTGGAGAGCAATTTCAGTTTATCCTTAGGGATGAGACAATCCATTTAAATTTTGGAATAGATCTTATCAATGGTATTAAAGAAGAAAATCCAAACCTTTGGAATGAGGATTTTAAACAAGAGATTATCGATATGATTGATGAGGCGGTAAATCTTGAAGTAGCGTATGCAAAATCTTGTTTACCAAAAGGTATTTTAGGGTTAACTGCCCCTATGTTTGAAGAATATGTTGGCTTTATTGCAGATAGACGGCTTGAAAGAATTGGTCTTTCCGCTCGATATTTTAAATCTAATCCATTTCCGTGGATGAGTGAGGTAATAGATCTTCAAAAAGAGAAAAACTTCTTCGAAACAAGGGTTACAGAGTATCAATCTTCCTCTTCTCTCTCTTGGTAGAAAATTTATTTTCTAGATTAAAACATTTTTATTTTATATAGTATTTTACTTCAAAAGGCAAAAGGTAAAAAATGAAAAGCGGCGAGGTTATTAGTGGCTTTATAATTAAAAGTGTAGAAGAAATTGATGAGATCCATGTAACACTAGTTCATGCAGAGCACAAGGAAAATGGGGCAAATGTCTTTTGGATAAAATCTGAAGATAAAGAGAATCTTTTTGGTTTATGTTTTAAAACCTATCCAGAGGATGACAAGGGAGCGGCCCACATTTTAGAGCATACAGTGCTATGTGGATCTAAAAATTATCCTGTAAGAGATCCTTTTTTTTCTATGCTTAGAAGAAGTTGTAATACGTTTATGAACGCTTTTACAGCAAAGCTTTGGACAGGTTATGTAGCTTCTTCCCAAATAGAAAAAGACTTTTATAATATATTAAGTGTTTATATCGATGCTACTTTAAACCCTTTGCTCACAAACAATAGTTTTATGCAAGAGGGGCATCGAATAGAATTTTCAAATCCCGATAATATAGACTCTCCTTTGATTATAAAGGGGATTGTTTACAATGAGATGAAAGGGGTTTTTTCAAACCCTTCCTCTATTGTTTGGAGAGGGGTAATAAGCCATCTTTTCGGAAAAACTGATTATGGATATGACTCTGGTGGTATACCTAAAAATATAAAAGATCTATCTCATGAAGAGTTAATAAATTTTCATAAGAAATATTATGATAGACGAAGATGTAACTATTTTTTCTATGGTGATATTCCTCTAAAAAAGCATTTAGATTTTTTAAATGAAAAAGTCTTTTATGAAAAACTTGAAAAAATAAGTCAAATACCCCCCTCTTCAAAAATTGCAAGATTTAATAAGCCAAAAGTTTTTGCAGAAAACTATTACTCAACCTCCCCGTCCACAGATCCTATTTATTTTTCTTTAGGATTTGTAACTTGTGGAATAGATAATTTAGAAGATACCCTCACCCTTCTTTTATTAGATATCATTTTAATGGATACAGATGCATCTTTGCTTAAGAAAAAAATCTTAAAATCTAAAAAATGCAAAGATATTTACTCCCTTTACGACACCGATGCAAGGGAAATCCCTTACATTTTTTATTGTATTGGAGCTGTAAAAGAGGATAAGAAATTAGAAGAAATTATAATAAAATCACTTTTGGAAGTAAAAAAGGAAGGAATTTCAAAAAAATGGATAGAAGGGGCATTACACCAGTTAGAATTTTCTAAATTAGAAATAGCAGCAGATAGAGGTCCATATGGCCTTGAGTTAATGGGTAGGGTATTGATGCCTTACCAGCAGGGGGCAAATTTATCTGAAGGTTTAAAAATTGCTACCCATATCGAGTCTTTAAGAGAAAAATTAAAAGACAAAGAATATCTACCAAATTTTATAGATAAATATTTTTTAAACAATAATCATAAAGTTAGCTATACCCTTTTGCCCGATCCTTACGTACTTGCAAAAGAAGAGCAGGAGGAAAAAAATCTTTTAGAAAGTTTACAAAAAAGACTTTCTGAAAAGGAAAAAATATCTCTGCAAGAAAGGATAAAGCAATTTTCAAATGAACAAGAAAATGCTCAAAAGGAAAATATTGATTGCCTTCCAAGCTTATCGATTAACGATATTCCAAAACAAGTTCCTTATTATAAAATTTCTAAGAAAATGGATGGCAATAGCACAATTTATCACCATGATGTTTTCACAAATTCCATTTACTATGTAGATCTTGTATTTGATATACCACAAATAAAAGAAGTAGATCTTCCGTATTTAAAGCTTTTTAGCTCTATTATTACTGAGCTTGGTACAAAAACTTGTTCTTGGGAAGATAATATGCAAAGATGTCAAAGATATTTTGGCTCTATCCATTCAGGACTTGCTTTAAATGTTCAAAGAGATAATATCAACACATGCTACCCAACTTTATCTATTGCATCTAAGTTTTTAACTAAAAATAAACAAGAGTGTTTTTCCATATTAAAAGATACTATTTTGCACATTGATGTAGAGGATAAAAATCGAATAAAAGATTTAATTATTCAAATTTATTCCTCTTTAGAAAGTGATATAAATAGAAAAGCGATGGGGTATGCTCTTAAACAGTCAGCCTCCCACCTATCTCCCTGGACTCACCTTAGCAACCTTTGGTATGGGGCTCCTTATTATCATTTTATGAAAAATATCATAGAGGATTTAGATGGAAATATCCCTACTATTACGCAAAAATTTACTGATTTTACAAAAAAACTTTTTCATTTTAATAATGCCCACATTGTAATTTCCTGTGAGGAAAAGGATTTTAAA
>JBIKKN010000052.1:0-5899 GCA_044360335.1 Chlamydiia bacterium
ACTGAGGGATAATGTTTATATCTATCCATTCTGTTAATCCAAGTTGACAAACATAAGCATTATTAATAGCCTTAGGTAATTCTTTAGAGGGAGTATAGTGAATATGCCCTCTTGAACCAAAATATCCAAGATCATTGATAATATAAACATAAGATTCAATATTAAAATGCCCTTTTGGTATTGTATATGCCGAACCAGTAAGAAGAGGGCCTGTAAACCAAGGGCCTTTATCATCTGCAAGATCTGAGTCCACACCAGTATCTGCAAAAATTAAAAAAGGTAGAAAAAATAAAGGATATAATCTCATAAAAACACAAAGATTGTTAAAATTTTAATTTACTTTTTTATTGAATATATTTTCAATCCAATTTTCTACAAAATTGTCCATCCAACGAAATTCTTTAAATACATTTTTCCCTACATAACCTAAATGTCCACCATATTCTGTTTTTATAATTTCAATATTTTCTGGCAGCTTTATATCATCTACTTGATGCGAATCGATAATTGGATCATCTTTTGCAAAAAGGATTTTCGTAGGAATTGTTATATCTTTAATAACTTTTATACCACTGCAGTGTTTATAGTAGTCTAAAGCACTAGAAAAATTTGCTCTTTTTGCAATATATAGCTCATCTATATCGTTAAGAGTTGTTTTAGTAGTAATTTTATGTGGGGGCAGATCTGGAAATAATTTATGTAAATTTTCTATATGCATAAACAGCTGCTTTGAAAAATAATTTGCATACACCTTATTTTTTTCTAAAGAGAATCTATGAGCACTTGTAAGTAGATTTAAAGGTGGGGAAACTGCAAATACAGCTTTTAACAAAGGGGAATTTTTTTTACCAAGCTCTCCGGCAAGTTTTATCGTAACATTTGCACCCAAAGAAAATCCAATTAAAACAATAGCAGCTCTAGGTATATGTTTTTTTATATCTTCTAAACAATCTTCAATATCCTTACTAGATCCACTATGATAGATGTTTTTAGCAAGCCCCTTACCTATTCCACATCCCCTCATATTTATCCGTATTACTTGTTTTTTTTTCGCATATACCCTTTTTGCAATTCGCTTTAAATAAGGGGATTTACTTGATCCACACAAACCATGTAATAAAGCTACTGTGCCATCTTCTTCTTTCCACCCTTTGGGGGTAGAAACTTCAATAGACATAATATCTCCATCAGAAAGCTTTACAAAATGTGTTTTTGATGGAGGCTCCCCACTAAAATCAAAAAAATTAGAAATTACTGTTTGATAATACGAGCTTTTGAAAAGGGGATGAAATTCTTCTTTTTTGTTCATAAATTGCATTATAGGGAGATTTTTTTTTCTTACAATAGAGTTTGCTTGTTATTTCCATTTTTTGTATTAGTAAGTTTTTAAGGGGATTTTTTATGTATACACCAGAAGAGATAAGAATTTCACATCCTAGTTACTTCGATTGCTGTTTAAATAATAAGAGGGGCTCCTATCAAAAGGTTCCATGTAGACAAAAAAATATTATTCGCGATCCTTTTGAAAGCTCTATTGTCTCCTATATACAAGATATTCTCCCTATTGCTGGAACTTTAAAAGAAGATTTTAGAGGATTTATCTATTTAAAAATAGCAAATGAATACATAACATCTATCATCCCATTTTTTAACGATCCTTCCATTGACCTTCCTCCATATTTTTCTAATGATTTTAAAGATGGAGCACATATCCCTATTTGCGCAATAGAAGAAGAAAAAAAACTTTTTTCGCCTTTGCCTCTTAACGAAGTTTTTTCCTTTTCTATCACAGGGTGCTTTAAAGCTGCCCCTTTATACGATATAAAAAATAAATACGTTTGGTACCTTACTGTTTATTCCGAAGAACTTGAAAAACTAAGGAAATCTATAGGCCTATCTCCACTTTTAAATGGAGAAACTTTTTATATTACCCTTGCTTATAAAAAAACTTTTCTCTCTTTAAATGATTTAATTACCGATGCTTCTAAAAATAGAATCACCTTGTCAGAAAGTGCAGTACTTTTAAATAAGTTAAGAGAAAATAAATAAAAAAAAGCTTTCCATTAAAATTTAAACTTATTAAAATTTCCTTTTTCAAAATAAAAGGATTTTATATGTTTAAAAAAGGATACCTATTTTTCGCTCTGCTATTTTCATTTTTATATTCTGCTCCAAACCTTACAACCACTTCATACTATGACTCTATTCCTTACAAATACGTTGCAAGGGTAACTTGTCATAAAGCTTTCACCAATTTATATTTAAATGATGGAACAGTATTTAGAATTAATGATTGTAATTCTTCGGCCCAAGTGTGTAAATGGTATATTAACGACCCGGTTATTATTTACCCAAATCATAGCTTATTTCACTCTGAGGACTACTACCTTTATAATGAAAATTCCAAAGGCTGCGCCTATGGAAATATCTCTTGTAGCCCAAACGCTAATGATCTAAATTACTTTCAAATTGTAGAAATTTCTTATTCAAACAATGTAATTACCCTTGTAAATGGAACTCAAACTAGATTTTATTTTGAAGTTTCCCCAGAACATATTTACAAAGTCTCTTCCTGGTTAGTGCAAGATTGTTTAATACTCGGCTGGGATCAAGATACATGGGGCTATAACACTTTCCCATATATCTTAATCAATACAAATAAAAATGAATATGTAAACTCTAAATATTTACAATATTAATTGTTATCGGCTAAAAATGTATTGTAATCTTCCTTTTGTTGTTCTGAAAGAGACCAAGCATGATATTTTGGAACCCATATATTTGTATTGCTTTTTAATGTAACATAAATATTAGATCCAGAGTAATCATTTATTATTGCTAGTTCTTTTTTATCCTCTCTTTCTATTACAATAATTTGCCCCACTTCCGGAAAATCTCTTATACTAGGAAATTTTTTATAACCTTCTTTAGCAGGTCGTTGTATAAATGCTATTTTTGGGTCTGATAATTTATTTACTAGATCTTCTAAATGCCCCTTTTTAATAGGATCAACCTCAGTAAATTTAGAAATCAAATTAAAATCACTTTTCATTCTATCAGCTTGATTCTTAATAAGAGTTTTTGTTGCACCTTCTTTAAAAGCTCTGTTTGGTAAATCAAGTCTACTTTCTGTATAGTACTTACTTTCTAAATATTGATTAATTTTTTCCCCTACTTTGGAAGTTCTGCCACCAAAAAAAGTGAGCATCAACCTATGAATGCAATTTTTAGCTACAATCACATTATTGCCAAAAAGAACTAAGGCATAATTTTTAACATTTTTATTTGCTAGTGTAGCCTTATGAATAGTATGCAGAGCATTGTCAATACTTTGATAAATATTTGCAGTTTTTACTATTGTATCAAATTTTATTTTTTCATTACCCTTTAAGCTTTTCTGCCATTTTTTCATTTCTTTGTCATTTTTTATAATTTTTAGAACAGCTTTTGCGTTATCTGGATTAAAATCTATATCACCATTTATTTTGATTGAAAACTCCATAATTATACACCTATTTTCTTTATTATGAATTAATTATAACATAATTTATTTAAAAAGTAAATTATATTTTTAAATAAATTTAAACTGCTTATTATCAATAAGATATACTACTTTATGCATAAAGAAAAAGGGAGCAGAGTCTGTTTTTTCTAATTGGTTCTTTATCTTATCATACAAACAAAAAATAATTTGCCGATTGTATAGGTAAACTTAGTTAGCCCTTCCCGCTAATTCAATAGGAAGATTGTAAAGAACTTAAACTGTGGATTAATTAAGAAAGCACTTTTTTGATACCTTAGGATTATCTTGAGGTTTAGCGATTAAAAAATTTAACAACTCACCTTACGCAAAAAAAAACTAGACCATTATCCTTTTTAAGCCTATCTCTACTAGCAAACAAAACGATTTCTCGATCTTTGGGCAGCAAGAACCACCTCTTTATCATCTTTAAGGTTCTGATTTAAAATTTCAAACAGGCGGGGATTTTGGGAAACTGCAGCAAGTACGAAGTCTTTATCCTCTTTAAGGTTATCGTTTAACGAATGAAACAGGCCGGAATTTTGGTAAATTGCAGCAAGCGCTACGTCCTTATCACTTAAAAATGAAGAATGTGCAGATAAAATAGCAAAACCAAATTTAGAATTATTAACTGCAGCAAGCACCACCTGTTTATCTTTTTTAAGCTTATCGGATGCATGCTTAAGTGCGTGGCCATTTTGTAAAACTGCAGCAAGTACTACATCTTTATTTTTTTTAAATTCATCACTTAAAAACTCAAGTTTGTAACCGTCTTTGGAAACTAGTTTTATTGCTTCTTCTTTTGTTGGTATTAATTTATATAATAGATTTTTTAAATCCTCTTTTTTAAGCTTATTAACTACACCAAATTTAGAAATTACATCCAAATTACTCTGCACTCTAATTTTTTGTTTTTCACAAAGTTCTACAGATTGATTTTCTTGAAGAGCTATATTTATACTTTCTTTATATTCCTTACTATCTAAATATCGATCAATCATTACTCCTACTTGCGAAGTTCTGCCACCAAAAATAATGAGTATCAACTTATGAATAAAATTTTTAGCTACTATTAATTTATCCCCAAAAAGAACCAAGGTATAATTTTTTACGTTTTTATTTAAGAGTCTATCCTTATAAATAGTATCAAAAGCATTAGTAATACTTTGATAAGTCTTTGCAATGTTTACTTTTGTATTAAATACCCTTTTATCCTCACCCACAAACTCTTTTTGCCGTTTTCTAACTTCTTGTTCAAAATTTGATTCAAATTTTATAGCATGGGTTAAATCATTTGATAAAAACATAATTATATACCTTATTTTTTAATATGAGTTAATTATAACATAATTAACTTTAAAATGTATATATATTTTTTAAAAAACTTAAATTACTTGCTATCAACGATATACAACGCTTTCTCCGGAAAGAAAAAGGGGTAGGGTTTGTTTTTTCTAAAAAAACGCCTACAACTTAGAATTTTACGTTGAGTTTTTTTATAAGTTTTTATAAAATTTATACTATTTTAAAAATTAATTAATGCGGAGATCCAAAAGTAGGGCTGTATTTTTACTGCCAAGGGAATACAGGTGTTTTCAATTCTTATACTTTTAACGTGGAATTTCTATCTGTAGCTTCAAGCTATAGAATTTTAATTCCTAAAGATACAACAGGCTTTACCATTCAAAATTGCAAAATCCAGAAGGAAGAGTTGGGTGCAAAAGCATCCAAGGGAATGTGTCTTACCGCTGATAAAGTAGAAAAAGTTGTACTATCTGTTTTGACCGAAAACAATGTAAAATTGAATCTTGGTGTAAATTTTCAAGCAGAATTAAAGCCTACAGGAAAATATGCTATTATTATTGATTTAGAAGAGGGTGTAATTAGAGCACGTTTTGTAACAAACGAATTTGCAGCTAGGCTTATCATTAAGCAAAAAATACTAAAAGTGTTTGAGGGAATTAATAAAATTGGTCGTTCATTACATCAACGAGCTATCGATATAAGAGGCGAAACATCTTCAAACGAAACTGAAAATTTTGCTAAAGCTTATATAGAAACAAGCAAAAAGCTTTCAGCTGAAATAGATAGACTTACATTCTTAACCACTGAAGATTTGAAAAAAGAAATTGTTAGTTGTTTTCAACAAACTTTTCTTTCCTACCCTGAAATCAAAGTTCCCCAAACAGCTGAAATGGTTTTTTGCGACCTTGTTGATGTAGCTTTCTATTCACTACCAGATGAAAAGGTGCGGCAATCTTTTATTCAAAAAAAGAAGCAATTAGAAGAAATACAAACTCAACTAAAAGCAATAAAGTCACCTGAGGAAATGGAAAAAACTGGGTATTTGTGGGCTCAAGTTGCTCCTCTTAGTACTTA
>JBIKKN010000114.1:0-3753 GCA_044360335.1 Chlamydiia bacterium
CGACATCCTTATAGCAACTCCTGGTCGTTTGATGGATTATATGAGCAGAGGGAAAATAAATCTTTCTAATTTGGAGATGGTAATATTAGATGAGGCAGATCGTATGTTAGATATGGGATTTTCTGAATCTGTAGAAGAAATACTTAGAGAAACTCCAAAAAATCGTCAGACTCTATTATTTTCTGCAACACTTGATGGAGAAGTTCTTCAACTTTCTAATAACTTTATGAAAAGTCCAGTAGAAATTAAAGTGCATTCTTCTAAGCAAAAACATGAAGGAATTGAGCAAAAATTACTTTATATTGATAATTTAGCTCATAAAAATGAATTGTTAGATTATATTTTAAATGCCGAAGATTTAACATCTGCAATTGTTTTCACTGCAACAAAAAGACATTGTGATGAGTTAGTTGATGAGCTAGAAGAAAAGGAATTTGCAGCAGGTGCTTTACATGGTGATATGAACCAAAGACAAAGAACGCAAACAATAAATAGTCTTAAACTTGGAAGAATTAATATTTTAGTAGCAACAGATGTTGCGGCAAGAGGTCTTGACATTTCTGATATTTCTCATGTTATAAATTTTGATTTACCAAGAGATGTAGAAGATTACGTTCATAGAATTGGTAGAACTGGAAGAGCAGGAAAAACTGGTGTAGCGATATCTTTTGCAGGTTCAAAAGATATGCACATGATTCCAAGAATTGAAAAATTCACAGGTCAGCAAATTAAAATCATAGAAATACAAGGCTTAGAGCCAAAAACTAAACCTAAAGCTTCTAAAGAAGATCCTCCAAGATCAAGAAGATCAAAACCTAGAAATTCAAGTGCAAGATCAGAGTCTAGAAGTTTTGGAGATAGAAGAGAAGCAAGAAGATCATTTGGTGAAGGGAGAGATTCTAGAGATTCTAGAGATTCTAGAGATTCTAGAGATTCTAGAGATTCTAGAGATTCTAGAGATTCTAAAAAATCCTTTAGTGAAAAATCAGATTTTAAAGGATTTAACGATAAAGGGGAAGGAAGAAGAGCTTTTAGTCGAGACTCTGATTTTAAACAGTCCCCAGAAAAAAGAAAAACTTCTAAATCAAGCAATAGAAGTGATTTTGATAGACCAAAGGAAGATCGCGCGGAAAGAAGATCTAATGAAAGGGGCTCTTTTGATAGAAAGGGTGATGATCGAAATGAAGGTAGATTCAACCAAAGACGCTCTTTTGAAAAAAAAGGGGAAGATCGTGATGAACGAGGCTCTTTTGATAGACCTTCAAAAAGAGAAGATCGAAATGAAAGAGGCTCATCTTTTGCTCCAAGAGGGGAAAAGAGGAAAACTGCATCAAAGCAAAAGCGTTTTTTTGGAAATAAAAATTCAAAAGCTCCAAGAAAAGGTAGATCCAACGATGCTCCAAAAGGTAGTGAAAGAAAATCTTTTTCTTCCAAAACAAGTGGTAGTGCAAGAGTAAAAAGAGATAGCAGATAGCGTTTATGGCAAATAATCCTAATTACATTATTGGAAAAAATTGTGTTCAAGAAGTATTAGATTATTCCAAAGAGCGTATCCTTCAAGTTACAACTTCTCATGAGTTAGATGATCCTTTGATTAAAAAATTACTTGGATCTAAAATTAATGTAAAAAAAGTTGGAACTAAAACCCTTGATAGTATGGTAAACTCTACCTCTCATCAAGGGTATGTTGCATCTGTTAGAAAAAAAGATCCAATTTACTTAGAAAATGTCATAGAAAAATCTAAACTCAAGAAAAGAAGTTTAATTGTTATTTTAGATAGCATCTTTGATCCACAAAATGTTGGTGCAATTTTAAGATCTTGCGAATGTTTTGGAGTTGATGCAGTTATCATTTCAAAAAATAAAGGGTGTAGTATCACCCCTGTTGTTTCCAAAACAAGTGTGGGAGCTACTGAAATTGTTCCAATTTGTGAAGTTTCAAACCTTACAACAACTGTTGAAAAACTTCAAAAGGAAGGTTATTGGGCAGTGTCTGCTGAATTAAATGAAAAATCTGTTTGTTTAAATAGTTTTACATTTCCTGAAAAAACAGTGCTAATTTTAGGGTCAGAGGGCAAAGGAGTACAAAAAATCCTTTCTAACAAGGCAGACTTTCACGTGTTTATCAAAATGCTGGGGAGAATTGACTCTTTAAATGTCTCCAATGCAGCAAGTGTATTTTTATATAAATTTAATTTAAATACTTATTAATTTTTATTTTCTTTAATTAATTCCAATCGTGCACTTCAAATTACAATCGGCCTGAGTTAATAAACAGTAAATTCGAAGAAAATAATAGATAGACTTAGGTTTTGCTTTTTTTAAAAGAAAAAATCTGCTATAGTTTTTCTTAAAAATTTTTGGTGTGTATGTCGAGTTTATTTGCATTTTTGCTTTATTTAGGGATTTTATTGTTAATAGCAATTTTTTCCTATTCAAAAGGGCAAACTTCCGATGATTTTAATATTGGCTCAAGGAAGATGAACTTTTATTTAACGGCTTTTGCCGCGCACGCATCTGACATGTCTGCTTGGATATTTTTAGCCTATCCTGCAGCAATTTTCATGTATGGAATAAGCGCTGCATCAATCGGCATCGGTTTATCTTTTTTTATGTTTTTAAACTGGCAGTTTATAGCGCCAAAACTTCGGGTCGAAACAGAAAAATTTGGTAGCTTAACTTTATCTTCTTATTTTGAAAGTAGGTATTCAGATACAAGTGGCGCTTTAAGGATATTTTCATCCAGTGCCCTATTTTTATTTTTTACAGTTTATATTTCTGCAGGGCTTGTAAGTCTTGGGATTTTGCTAAATTCGATTTTCGCTATTCCTTATGCTTTTGGGGTAATTCTTGGGATGTTTGTGATCATCCCTTATCTTTTTATTGGCGGGTATGTAACTCTTGCATGGACAGATTGTTTTCAAGGGATTTTTTTACTTTTTGCAATTTTAATAGTTCCCTCTGTGGCCTTTTCTTTTTTTAATATTTCTACCTCTTCTTTTTTTGAATTAATTAGTAAAGGGGCTTTAGGTTCTCAAGGTAGTGGAGTTAATCCTCTAATTGAAATATTGGCCTGGGGTTTACCCTATTTTGGATTGCCCCATGTCTTAACAAAATTTATGGGTATTTCTGATGTAAAAGATATGTACAAAGCAAAATGGGTGGGAATTTCTTGGCAACTTATAGCTCTTATTGCTGCAACGTTGATTGGGCTTACCGGAAGATTTATCTATCAAGATATAAATATTAATCCTGAGTTTATTTTTATCGAAATGACAACCTCTATGTTCCCGCTATTTTTTTCTACTTTTATCCTTTGTGCTATTCTTGGAGCAACAATTTCTTGTATGGGCTCTCAAATACTTGTGGTAGCTACATCTATTACAGAAGATATCTATAAAAAAGTTATCCATAAATCTGCAACATCAAAAAGGCTTGTACTGGTAACAAGGCTATCTATTTTTTTTATAGCTTTTTTATCCTGTATTATTGCCCTTAACTCCACAAGCTCCATTATGAGTTTGGTTAGTTATGCATGGTTTGGACTTGGAGCATCTTTTGGTCCCCTTGTTCTTTTTTCTCTTTATAGCAAATCCGTTTCAAGGTTGGGGGCAGCAGCAGGACTTATTACAGGCGCTTTATCTGCTGCTATTTGGCCTTTTATCCCTTTTCCTATCCCCCTTCCATCAATGATCCCAGCTTTTATTCTAAGCTCTATTGCCATAAAGCTTCTCTCCATTAAAAAAACTATCT
>JBIKKN010000048.1:0-6078 GCA_044360335.1 Chlamydiia bacterium
CACTTCGGCAGCAAGGGCTGCAAGCTTTGATCTTTCTGTATTATGGAAATAAATAGAGCCGAATAAAGGGTATTTTTTCATTCTACCAATTGTATATACTAATCCATTAGAATCTTTATCTAGCTGCGGATTATCAATTTGCGTTGGATCTCCTAAAATTATAATTTTGGTATTTTCTCCCACCCTTGAAATCAATGTTTTAAGTTCATGTGGGGTTAAGTTTTGCGCCTCATCGATAATAATATAGGCATTATTAAAAGATCTTCCCCTCATATAGGTTATAGCTTCTACCTGAAATTTATTACTCTCTAAGATCCACTTTTTTGTTTCGGCTGCATCGTCGCCATCTGCCTCACAAATATAATCTAAATTATCAAAAAATGGTGCAAGCCAAGCTTTTAATTTTTCCTCCTTCGATCCAGGTAAAAAACCAATATCTTTACCAAGGGGCATAATAGATCGGGCGATCACAAGTTTACTATAAACCTTTTCATCAAACACCTTTTTTAATCCAACAGCAAGGGCTAAAAGTGTTTTACCGGTACCTGCATTACCTACTAAAGAAACAAGCTTTACATTTTCTCTTAGCAAAAGATCAAGTGCACATTTTTGCTCCACATTTTTTGGTTTTATACCCCAAATATTTTGTTTGGCTTTTAAAAGGGGTTCTAATTTTTTTTCTTTAGCATTTACTTTCACAATAGTGGAACTATTGTCCTCTCCTTTTAATACAAGGTATGAGTTTGGATAGTATTCTCCAGGGGGAATTGCAACCTCCCCATCTTTAGAAAAAGAGTCAATAAGCTCTTTAGAAGCATCAACAGTAAATACCCCTTTATATAAATTTTCATATGTATCTTGATTACTTTGATAACTTTCTGAGTTTATTCCTATAGTTTGTGCTATCATTTTTGTTAAAGGGTCTTTAGAAATAACAACTAGATCGAGCCCTGACTGTTTTAAACCCTTTGCAGAAGATAAAAGACGGCTCCTTGTGCTATCTAAACCTAAATTAAAGGTTGTAGATTCCTTTTTATCCTCTAAAGTTTCCATAATTATTCTAAAAGAGCCCCCTTTTTCAAAAGTAACCCCATCTTGTAAATCACCCATTTTAGAAACATTATCGATATACTTAATCGCAATTTGTGCGTTTTTACCAACTTGTCCTTGCACGGATTTTTTTCTATCTAACTCTTCTAAAACAACACTTGGCACAATAACATCATGCATAGCATAAGAATGAAAAGCTTTTGGATCATGTAAAAGGACACTTGCATCTAAAAGACAGGATTTTTTAACCATTAAAACTCCGTTGGGTATAAATTATTAAAGTACATTAATTTTTGATAAACAAATAGATAGATAGAGGAAAGATGCAGAAAGATCTCACTTTTTAAGTAGTATATCTAAAAACTCTGTTATGCAACTTTTACTTTTCCATCGCAATCTTTTTTGCCTAAGCTGAGTTAATAGTTAGGAAAATCATTGACTATCTGCTGTTGTTTTGGCACACTAATAAATAAAAGGTATATTAATATGAATTTAATTAAAAGCCTATTGAGCTCTTGGGGTATAAGCGATTCTTATATTCCATTTCTATCCTTTCTTTTATCTTTTGTTATCATCATTTGTATTGCATATTTAGCTCACATATTATTTAAGATATACCTAAGCAAGCAACTTTCTAAATATTTTGAAACTAGAAAAACTTCATGGGGAAAATTTATAATTGATGGAAGAATTATCCATAGATTCTCCCACCTTGTGCCAGCTTTAATTATTTATTCTACAGTTCCCCTTTTAGCTGCCAAAGAATTAAGTGTGGATCACACAATTATTAGAATCATTCAAGCAATCATGCTTTTATATATTCTAACTGCATTTTTGTTAGTGTTTAACTCTTTGGTTTACATTATTGAACATCTCCATAAAGCTCAAAAGAAAAACAAAAGAAAAACAATTACAAGTTACATACAAGTATTGAAGATCTCTGTATATTTTTGTGCTGCAATTTTGGCAGTTTCCATTATTTTAGAAAAATCTCCTGTGGCATTATTTGCAGGTCTTGGGGTAGCTGCAGCTGCAATTAGCTTTGTATTTAAAGATACTATCATCTGTTTTTTTGCAGGAATTCAACTATCTTCTTATGATTTAGTTGGCGTTGGTGATTGGATAGTTCTTCCAAAATATGAAGCAGATGGTGATGTAATTGAGATAAACATCAATACAGTAAAAATACAAAATTTTGATAAGACAATTACAACTGTTCCAACTTCGGCTCTTATTACAGATGGGATGACAAATTATAGGGGAATGGAGGAATCAGGTGGCAGACGAATTAAACGATCCATCCCTATAGATATAAAAAGTATTAAATTTTGCGATGAGCCTCTTTTAAATAAACTTATAAACTTTAATTATCTAAAAGAAGATATAGAAAATCAAAAGGAACTGACAAACTTAGGGTTGTTTCGATCTTATGTAAAAAAATACATTGATAATCACCCAAAAATCCATAAAGATATGACAAAAATTATAAGACACTTGCAGCCAACAGAACTTGGACTTCCTTTTGAGGTATATGCATTTACAAACGATACTAATTGGAGTAGACACGAAGATATTCAATCAGATATTTTTGAGCATTTAATCTCCATTTTAGCGCAATTTGACTTAAAGTTGTATCAAAGGTAAATATCTAAAAATAAGTAATTTACGGAAATTAATCAGCAATCTAAACCTTTAAGTGCTAATTTCTATTGACTTTTCTTTTATCCCTAAATATAATAAAGATATATAGTATAAAAAGGAGATCTCCTAATGAAAATTAACAACAAACTATTATCCATCCCCCCCTACCTTTCCACTTCCTGGGAAAATATATCCTCCATTCAAATGGATTTACCTTCTGGGTGTTTGGAAATTAACCTCTATAGCAACCAAAAAATTAGCATTCCAAACCTTTCCACAGATATTTTAGAAAAAATTTTTCAGTGCCATGCAAATTCCTTAGAAAAAACAGACAATCCTTATACTGGAATGGTTTTATCTGGAATGGAAAATTTTACAGGTATAATGCAGCATGATAAAAATCAAAGTAATGCTTTAAATCTCCCTGAAGAGCTTTTATTAAAAGTTTCAGAAATGGGAAAAGCAATGGGCATTGACAAAGAAAGTTTTAATATTCCTGAAGGAGAGCCCCATTGCAATTGCCCCTATTGTCAAATTTCTCGCGCTATTCACGGAATAAAAAAAATACATCCTGATCAAGAGATAGATGAAAATGATGAACTTTTTAAAGAGGAATTAACTTTTAAAGAGTGGGATATATTTCAACAAAATGACAAACTCTATACTGTAACAAATCCATTAGATAAACATGAAAAATATTCCGTTTATCTTGGTGATCCAATAGGGTGTACATGTGGAAAAAACAATTGTGAGCATATTCTTGCAGTATTAAAAAGTTAAATTGTTCTATTATCTAATTGTTATAAATCAATAAATCACAACCTAATATCAAAAAGTATACAAATCAACTTATGTTTTTCTTGCAAGGAAAAATTCTTTCGCATAGAATGAGAAATTGCAGTCTATTCTGCAGTTTGAACACTACATTAGATCCTTGATAGGGAGGGAAGTCTTAAATGTTAAAAAATGTAATACCAGCAACAATTTTTATTTTTGCATTAGCAGGTTTATCTGCTATAGAAATTCCAGCTGTTGCAAAAGAAACAAAACTAATGCAAAAGCAAAAAGCTAGCGCTACAAAAGAACAAAAAGAGCATGTAGTTGATACTAAATCTGCCTTTAAAAACTACAAACCATTTACTGCAAAAGTTCTGGGAAATGGAGTTCGACTAAGATTGCACGCAGATGTTGATTCTCCAATTGTTAGAGAATTAGAAGTAAATGATCTTTTAGTTGTAGTTGGAGAAAAACATGATTTCTATGCAGTAGAAGCACCATCTTCTATGAACGTATACATCTTTAGAAGTTTTGTTCTCGATAACGTTGTAGAAGGGGCTCGGGTAAATATTCGCCTTCAACCTGATCTATCTTCCCCTGTTGTTGGATATATGACATCTGGAGAGCAGGTAAATGGAAAAATAAGTAGTAAAAATCATAAGTGGCTTGAATTTGCACCTCCAAAAAGTGTGTGCTTTTATATTGCAAAAGAATACCTTGAGAAAATGGGAGGCCCTGAGTTAAAAGAAATCCATGATCAAAAAATGGCTAATCTTGCCACTTTAATAGAGTCAGCAAATTTACTTTCACAATCTGAAATGTTAAAACCATTTGATGAAATAGATTTTCAAAAAGTAAGCTCTAACTATCAAGATATCATCAATGACTATGCCGAATTTCCAAAATCTATTGCAACTATCAAACAAACTCTTGCAAATCTTCAAGAAGATTATCTTAAGAAAAAGCTCTCTTACTTAGAACATAAAGCTTTTGTGATGAGCAAAAACATCTCTAAAGGTTCTGAAGGAGGAGTAGTTATTTCTAACGGCCAAACAGCTCTTACTTCTAAAGACAGAATGCAAATTTGGGAAAGAGTAGAGGAATCTTTATTCCTTAGTTGGACAGCTATGCATCACAATAAAACTATGGCAGATTATTATGAATCTCAAAAGTTAAAAAGTGTAAAAATATCTGGCATTATTGAAGCTTATAATGATTCTGTAAAAAACAAACCAGGAAATTATATAATAAGAGATAGATCTCTTCCTAGAGCTTATATATATAGCACAATGGTTGATTTACACAATCATGTGGGTCAATATGTAACATTAGTGGCTTCAGAAAGACCAAATAACAACTTTGCTTTCCCAGCATATTTTGTAATGGATATTGAATAAAATCCTTTTATAAAGCTAACAATAAAAAAGTCAGATCTTTAGGATCTGGCTTTTTTTATTTACTAACTTGGCAAAGTGGCAAGAATTTGCAGAATACAAAAAATATATTACCTTTTTATCATATTTCTAAAATTTTTCAAACTAGCTACCTATTATAAATCTGATAGATTAAAGATTTTTTATAATAATAAAAATTAATATACTGTCAGAGTTAAATAGAAATGTCACCTTTTCAGTACAGAAAAGGCGATCAACCAATAGGATCGCGAGTTTTTATAGCTATATTATATCAAAAAAAATTTGTGGGTCAAATAGATGGGAATTCCAAAGGGATACAGCCCTTTGCTGGGGTTTTAGAGGCAAAGCCCCTTCCCTCACGCATGCTTCACCGCAGGAAGTTTCTTTACCCTTGCAAATGAGGGATGGTCTCATAGTAAGTAAGGAGAATGCTTTTTTGAAAAGCTAGCTTCTAAATTCGTATCAGACCTTGATTTTTTTAATAAAGCGCTTCCACGGATGATTCTTTGAAAGCTTGTATTCTTTCTTCCCTTTATAAAACACCTCAATTGAGTGATCCTCATGCTCATGAATGACTATGCTTGCATTTCTTAAAGTGTACAGCTTGCGATTTGTTTGCACCTGGTAAATTGTATTTTTATACTGAAAGGTTAAATTCTTCGTGAGAGTTTGTTTCTCTTTTGTGATTAAAATATTGTTTAAATTGTGCTCAGGTAGCAGCTCTCTATGAGCATTATTTGGGTCTTTTGCCATAACTGTAAATTTAAGGTTGAATGCCTTCATAAACGTAGGTAAAAAGGCATTAGCTTCTTCGATCGTTGAGATGTTTTGAAGTCTAAGCTCCTTTACAAGACGATCTTGTAAAGTTTGATTCATTCTTTCAATACGCCCTTTTGCTTGTGGGGTGTTTGCGTATATCAATTATTAAACTAATTGCAAACTCTTTTAACCCCTCAGGAAGTCTATGATTCCCTATAGCTCTTTTTTTCTTTGATACAAGCCCTAACTCCTTATGGGTTCTAAATTGTTTAACTAATCGTTTTAGCTGCCTTACACTAACACCAACAATACCAGCAGCTTCCATCTGTATTAATCTTTTTTCTATGACTTTTCTTACTATTTCAAGTCGTTTTAACTCATTCATACTCATACAAATACACCTTTACATGGTTAGCGCCTCCGATAATTGCTTACC
>JBIKKN010000181.1:0-2627 GCA_044360335.1 Chlamydiia bacterium
TTCTATTTAACGAAAAGGGGACATTTCTAAAAAACGCTTACATAAAAATTAATATACTTGACGTTTTATTTATAAATTAATTATAATTTGATAAGTATTTTTTAATTAAATGGAGAAATTATGAGAATTAGTTCACTTTTAACACCTTTTTTAGCTATTTCAGCTGCAAGGGATGCTTGCCCTTCCCCTATGCCAAGCTCTCATCCAACATACCCGGCAGATTTAATAATACCAGGATTAGCTCTTCCGATTTTTACAAATTTCTGCCCAAACCCTGATTATACTATGAATACAACTCTTTCTGAAGAAGTAGAAGTTTTGCAAACTAAAGAAAATCCAGAATTTCTAGAGAGTACAGAGCTTAAAGTACTTAGTATTAGTTTTTCTATTTTTATATCTTTATACATTCCATACTCATTTATGAGTGATAATCCAAAAGTACAACTCCAAAAAATTAATAAAAATCTAGCAGAAAGTTTTACTTCCTTAAATAATGCCTTATCTAAATACAATTTAATAAATGAATTGATAAACACAGCAGATAGCAATACATCTATAAAAGATTTTAATTCAGCTCAAAAAAAATTAAAAAAGGAATTAAACATTGCAAATCGTAGACTTTCGGAAAACGAAGATATTGCTTTAGCTGCAACGTATTATATACTTCTACAAAATCCAACATGGGAAAGAGTTCCAATCTTTAGTGAAAATACAGATCTACAAGGAAGACTTAAAGATCTTATAGAAAGAGCTCAAAATCTATTGGAAAAAAATCCTGATCAAACAGCCCCTGAGCAGCAAGTAGTAATAACTTAGCCAAATAATTTGCTAATCGACCGTAACTTCTTCAGAATCAAGGTGAAGCTGTTCTACAGAGCGGGTTTGGGTGTCAATTGGCTCAAAAACAGGCATAAGGGTATCTCCAGAAGCAGCTCCATATTCGTGGAACTTTCTTGCTGAAGTTAACACCCGTCTTTCAAAGGATCCAATAGTTTTATTATAACCATCCACAGCAGCGTTTAAAGACCTTCCCATAGTTTGTAAGTGTTTACTCATATCGATCAATCTTTTATAAAGTTCAGCTCCAAGGGATTGAATAGCTTTTGCGTGGATTGTCATCGTTTCAGATTTCCAACCGTAGGCAACAGCCCTTAAAAGGCCTATTAAAGTAGTAGGGGTTGCTAAAATAACCCCCTCTCTTGCTGCAAATTCTATTAAACTTGCATCCATTTGCATTGCAGCGGAAAAAAACACTTCTGAAGGGAGAAATAGCACTACAAATTCTGGGGTATCTGTAAATCCTTCGTAATATTTTTTCTTGCTGAGCATTTGGATGTGATTTTTTAGGTGTCTTGCGTGTCTTTCTAATTGGATATTTTTTTCATTAGCATCTTCGGTAGAAAGAGCTTTTAAAAACCCTTCAAAGGGGGCTTTTGCATCCACAATAATTTGTCTGCCTCCAGAGAGTTTTATAATTAAATCTGGGCGAATCCGAGAAGCATCTGTTTCATTAACGCTTTGCTCTATAAAATCGCAATTATTCACCATCCCTGAAATTTCAACCACCCTTTTTAACTGAAGCTCCCCCCACATTCCACGAATTTCAGGTTTTGATAGGGCATCTTTTAAACCTTTTGTCTCTTTTAGGATAACTTTTTCTGACTCCATCATCTGTTTGATTTGTTCGGCAAGGGTTGCTTTTTCCCCTTTTCTCTCCTTTTCTATACTACCCATCTTATCATCTAGTTTACTTAAGGATTCTTTCATAGGTTTTACAAGATCAGACCACATTCTATTTCGTCTTTCTTCCTCTTTAAAAGCCCTTTCCTCTATTTTTTCAAGGGCCTCTGTTGATATACCTTTAAATACATCCTTAAGCTTTTCCTTAGACTCATCGATTAATATAAGCTTTTCTTGGTAGCTTTTTCTTTGCTCTTCCAGGTGGGTTTGCAAACGTGCCCTATCTATTTTAAGCTCATTTAACTCCCCTTCAAGCCCCTTAGCATACTGATGACTTTGAAAGAGTAAATATAAAATGACTATAAAGGCAAAAGCAGCAATACAGATTAAAATAAATTCTATCATAAAACCTCCTAAAAACCTTAGTTTATTAAATTTTGGGATAAAACCCAAGTTAAAGAATTTTTTTAATTTTTAAGTAATTTTAACTATTAATTACATTTAATTATGAAATTTGATATAATATTATTATGATTACATTAATTGCTTCTATTTCTATTATATTAAATAGCTACTCTCTACCTATTTTACTTGAAAAACCTTCTAATTATACCTCTACCTTAGAAAAAATAGAGCCAACAAGTGATTTAAAAACTATTAATACAAAATTTTTTAATAGCGAAGATATTTATTATAAAAAGCTAGTTGCTGGAGATGACCTTGCCGAATCTGGCAAAGGTAGCACCATTTATTTTGTCTATAAAAGCGATGGAAGCCTTTTAGCAGTTGTTAAGCAGCTACCCTTAGATGATGCCTATGATAAAAGGGAATTAACAGATGAAGTTTCCTCTCTTTACGAAAAATATTTTACAAATGTTAAAAATTTTACCGTTCCAAAACTTATAGGTACTGCTGAATTTTCTGATGAAAATAGATCTTCAGCCTAC
>JBIKKN010000078.1:0-4800 GCA_044360335.1 Chlamydiia bacterium
TCGATTAACTCCCTTATAAAAGATGTGAAAAATTCCAGAGGGATTGAAAAGGAGAGAAATTATGCTACGTTAAAAAAAGCTGTAAAACAAACGGCAAAATCTTTTGCTGAGCTTCACAAATTAAAGCAAAAAAGTAGTTACGCCTCCCACTACGACAAAGAATATGCACAAATACACTCGGGCAAATTTAAAGGCCCTTATGGGATGATCCATGGAGATGCTCATCTTGGAAATATATTTTTCGATCCTAAAAGTTGTAAAACAACTTTTATCGACCTATCTTTTATGCCCGATTCGCTGGAAGGGGCTCCAGTTGGGCTAGATACAGGAAAATTTCTATTTACTTTAGAAGCCCTTTGTTTATTTTTCGGTTTAGATAATAATCAAACCCAAGAACTTGTAAATAGCTATAAATCTACTTATTTAGCAAATAACAAGCAAATGACAGAAGAGCTTTTAGACGATTATACAATGCTTGCCTATAAAGACTATGCTTACCCGGAGGAAAACCTCTTTGCAAGTGATAAGCAAGATCAAGGGGCTTTTCTTTATAAGTTTGCTAAAAATAAAATAACTACTTCTTAAGCTTTTTCTCTTTTTTCATTTTTTTATCCTTAAAAGGGGCAGATAAAACAGATACCGTAATATATCCCCAAGAAACAATAAGCAGAAGTATAGCTAAGTTATATATCAGCCCATAAAGAAAAAAAATAGCCAAAAGTGAACCTAAAAATACTGTTTCAAAAGACATTAAACGGAAATTAAAACTCTTTATACTTGTAAATCTTATCTTAGATAACATCAAATAAGCTAAAAAAATTGCAATACAGGCAAGTATCCATCCACGCAATTGCATACTTATATTTACCCTTTCTACAAAAAATGGAGTGTGAAACAATAAATTCGGGGAGATAAAAGCAATAGCTGCAGCTGGAATTGGAAGACCTACAAAAGCTTTATTCTTCTCCTCTTTATCCTTTGCCTGATTAACGTTGAAGCGAACAAGCCTTAAAACCCCACAAATAGTATAAATCATGCTGGCAAATAAAACAAATATCCCTTGAACTTCTTTTGAGCTTAACGTTAAAGAACTTAAAAATAACACAGATGGGGCTACCCCAAAAGATATTGCATCGGATAAACTATCAAATGCTAAACCAAATTCACTCTCCCCCCTTACAGCCCTTGCAACAGCCCCATCTAACACATCGGCAAATGCTGCAAGAAGTAGCACAAAAGTCATTGTGCGAAGGATAGCAAAAGTAGACTCATCCATCATATTCATCCGAAAAATAACAAAAAGCCCACAAGCTAAACCAAAGGAAGTTATAATATTAGGTAGGATCATCACTGTCTTCATAGCTTTAGCATAGCTAAAAACAACTTATCTTCCCATAATTTTTATTTATAAAAAATCCTTATTATTTTATAGCTGCTAAAGCTCTTTCTATTTTTTCTAATCTTTTTTGTGGAGTTGGATGGCTGAAGAAAAAATTTTCAAAAGCAATTCTAAACCGGCTTTTACCTTTATTATTCTCTCTATCTTGTTTAATAAATGATGAAAATAGACGTTTTCCACCTTGTAGATGAAACTTAGTTCCATGTTTAATAGCAAACGCATCTGCCCTATACTCTATTGCTTGACCTACCCTTGCAGTTAATAATGCAAAGCTAAAAATATGTAATATTGTCATTGATAATAACCCCATATCATATTCAAGATAATTTAATCCAATTGAAGTTATATAAACCACCGCTAAAGCCCCTATCGATATTAATAACGAACCTCTTAGATGATCATTATGAACTATATGACCTACTTCATGCAAAGCTGCAAATCCAGCAGCATCTGGGGAATGTCTAGAAAAGTTTGGCTCTAATTTTATCACCGGATGTTTACATAACATTCTTATATTAAGCCCTATAGATTCACCGCCAATTTGCTCGGGGTCTTCATAAATAACAAGATCCCCCCTTACAATATTATTTTTAACCAAATTACTAATAATATCTTGATAAAAATTATATGAACTTAAGGTCCGTAGCTGAGATAAAGCTTTAACATCTTTAATATCAAACTGTCGGTTATATTTATCAATAACGTTTACAGAGTTATATAAATGTCTACAAACGCTATCGATCTGAAATTTACCCATATAAAAAGCATAAAAACTAAACAATGAATAACCAAAAAACAAACCTACCATATTAACAACTGATTGTAAAGTTTCATAATAACTATGTGATTGATCCTCAAAATTCGTATCGGTTAATAAAGAATTACCGCTCTTGCTCAGCACTTGATAATCTAAGCTTTCTGTGGCTTGTAAAAGCACTATTTTTTCCGGTAGGGAGACTTTTATACTGTATTCAGGGTTTGGACAGAAATCGGCAAAAATTGGAAAAGCTAATTGTTGTGTTTTTAAGTCTGCTGGGCATATTGGATGAGAGTTTTGCGTAGGCAAAGGGGGGCAAGCCCCCCTTGTTGCTAAAAAAGCTAACAAAGGTGTTAAAAGTGAACTAATTTTCATGATTTTTTTATATTTTTATCAAAATTATAATACAATTATAAAACAATTATGTTTTTTAGACAATTTAATTTTAGTATTTCTATTTAAAATGACTTAAAATAAAAAATATGATAATAGAAGTTTAATTATGCAAAAGTCTATTAAAAAGCTCCGTCCTAAGGCAAATAAACTTAAAAGTTTTTCTGCTAACTGGAAAAGAGGAGATAAAGAGCTTAATATGGAACTTGGAGGGCAAATTGCATACCTTGCGTCAAAAGAGACTTTTCCAGATGCTATTGCTCTATTTTTCGAGCTCCCTGCTTTTAAAAGGGTACTTAAAAATTTAAAAAGTGGGAGTCTTTGGAAGGATGTTTATGTGTTTACTGAAGAGGATGTCCACCCCCCTAAAGAGGTTTTAAAGGTACAAAATATTGCAAATGCTTTTCAAAGGCTCTGCACTATTGCCCATTATCCAAATTTTCCAAAAGATCCTTTAGCAAAAGCAAAGCTTTTAGCAGAAAATATCCATGATTACCTTTTTACCATTTGCATTTTACAATCCTTTAAAGGAAAAGTATCTTTTAAAATTAGAGAGCACCTTTTTTATAAGCAAAAAGGGTTTTTAAAAGAATTATCTAAAACTATCCATCAGGATAAAGAGCTTTTTGCCCCTTTAAAAGGGATAAATAATTTAAAAAAATTAAAAGATTTAACCATAGAAAATTTAAATACTGAGCACACAAAAATCACCTATGAAATATTAGCTAGGCTCTATATTTGTAAATATCCCCATCAAGAGGATGTTTTTCTTTGCCATAAAATTTTAAATAGGATGCACAAAGAAGTTGAGTATATTTTCGATAGCATAGAAAAAAACGCCCCTTTTTATTCACCTTACTTTTTAAAAAATCAAATAAAATAAGGGATAAAAGATTGCTCTGATTCAAAAGATCTTTATTCTGCTTTGATTAAAGTTTTTGAAAATCCTAAATTTCAAATCATTGAAACAAAACAAAAAAGCCACAAGCAAAATGTCGAAGAAATCTGTATCCATTTACAAATTTTAGAAAAAAGCTTGGATTTAATTTATACTAAAAAAAATCTGCCCGAAACTTTTAAAAGTTATTATGAGCAATCTTACTTCCCTATCAAAGATCTCTTAAGTAATATCCATTTACAAAATTCACAAATTGGTTATTTTCTTTGTGGATTTTTTGAAACGCAAATTAGTTACCTTTTAGAGCTTTTAAATAATCCTTTAGAAAAAGATACTACTGTAAATTTCGGAAGCTTAAAGGAAGATATCACAAACTTTTTAGAAAAGTATGCAAAATTAAAACCCGAGCTTTATCATCAAGATATCAAAAAGATCATTTGCTTTGAGCATATTAAAACCCTCCCTTTGCCTTTTGCAAAATCCTTTATCGATGATACTTTTTCTTTACTAATTCCTCTATCAGGTGAAAAAATGATCCCCACCTTAGAAAAAGAAAGTAGAAAAATCCTTTTAAAGCTCCTTACTATCTACAAAAAAATGGACCCTTCCTCTTTTATGGCTTTTTTGTTAAAAGAAAAGATAAAAAACCTCTATTTAATAGATATCCCCTCCCTTTCTTTAGGGTGGTATATTTTTGGTGAGATCTCTTCGTGCCTCTATATCTTACATAAAAAACAAAATAAAGAGTCTAAAAGCACTTTAGAAAGTTTTCAAGAGAACCTCTACCAGTACCCAATATTTTCTATACTACTTAAACCTTAGGGTTTAAAAAAAACCTTGCAACAAACCCCACTTTTTTATCGTATACGATTATAAAAGCAGGTATAATATGCAAGTAAATGGACCTTTAGAGCCTAAAAAACACCATAATGAAATCCCCCAAGATATAAGTGATTCTGAATTAGAGGAAAAAACAGAAAAATGTTTTTTATCGGCCTTGCCAAAAGGTGAAACTTTGCCTAAAAGTCTTGAAGGAAAAGTTACAGAAACCGAAAGTAAAGAGCGTGAAAGCTCAGCAAATTTTTTAGCTTCCCTTTTTAAAAAATCTACTTATTCAAATACAAAAGCTGTTGAAGACTTTACAAGTTCATCTAAACCAAGTTTTGATCTATTTGAAACTTCAAAACTTTCTACCTATCATGGTGATAGAGCATTAATGGGGGAATTTTATCCTGCTAAAGCTCCAATTGGTTCTACTTTTGTAAATCAAAACAAGGCCCATCTTTGGGTTAGCTCCCATCCACCAGAATTTCAGGGTATTGCACAAAAATTAATAAATAATATCAATCATAT
>JBIKKN010000053.1:0-5897 GCA_044360335.1 Chlamydiia bacterium
GCATTTCCAGTAATTTTAAGCCCTTGTTTTCCACTTGTTGAAACAGCTTCAATATATAAAATTGATCCACCATATTCGGTCCAAGCAAGGCCCGTAACCACCCCATTTTGAAAGTGATCTTTATAATATCGATCAGATGTAAAAATGGGCTTTCCTAAATACTTTTCGATATTTTTCTCTGTAATTTCTATTTTTTTTGAGCTTATAGAACTTTTTTTCTCTATTAATTTTACTTTTTCTGTTGCAACCTTTCGAAGGATCTTATCTATTGCTTTTTCAAGCTGACGAACTCCTGCCTCACGGCAATAGCCAACGATCATTGCTTTAAGTGATCCTAAGTTAAAACTAACATCAGATAATTTTAGCCCTGCTTTTTCCCTATTACGTTTTATCAAATATTTTTTTGCAATTTCTACTTTTTCTTCTTGAATATAACCGGAGAGTCTTAAAACTTCTAGCCTATCTAGCAATGCAGATGGAATTGTATCTAAACTATTTGCAGTTACAATAAACAAAATATTAGATAGATCGAAACGGCAATCTAAATAATGATCTAAAAAGTCCACATTTTGCTCTGGATCTAACACTTCTAATAATGCCGAAGCTGGATCACCATGGTAACTTTGCCCTATTTTATCTATTTCATCTAACATAATCACAGGATTGGAAGTTTTTGTAACCTTTAGCGCTTGTAAAATTTTTCCAGCCATTGCACCAATATAGGTTCTTCTATGCCCTTTAATTTCTGCCTCATCCCTCATTCCACCTAAAGAAAAACGGTAGAATTTACGATTTAAAGCTTTTGCAATACTTTTGCCAATACTTGTCTTTCCAACTCCAGGTGGGCCTACTAAACAAATAATATACCCTTTTGTACCGGTTTTTTTTAAAGCTGCTACACTTATGTATTCAATGATTCTTTCTTTAATATCCTTTAAACCATAATGATCTTTGTCTAAAATTTTAAGGGCCTCTGTAGCTGAATGCCCTTCTATGTCTAATATCCCCCAAGGTAAAGAGGTTAAAAGGTCAAGATAGCCCCTTACCACAGAATACTCTGCAGATTGAACTTCTAAAACTGTTAGCTTCTCTATCTCTTCGGTAAAAATCTGCTTTGCCTCATCTGACATTTTCAAAACTTTAGCCCTTTCTTGAAACTTTTCTATGTCTAAAGTTTTATCATCTTTTGCATTCCCTAATTCCTTTTTTATTGCTTTAAGCTGCTCTCTTAAAAAGAAATCTCTTTGCGCTTTTGTAATTGTTGTTTCAATCTTTTGATTGATCGCATTTTGCATTTTTCCAATGTCTAACTCTTTACGAAGTAAAATAAGCGCCTTTTCCATCCTTAAAGAAAGATCAAATGTCCCCAAAATATCTTGAAGCTCTTCCCGAGATGCTGTTGTTAAAGCAACTGCAAAATCACATAATTTCCAAGGCTGAGAAAATTCTGAATTATTTACAAATATTTGGAGCTCTTCTTTGTATACAGGATTTAAAGCAATAATATCTTTTACTGTCTTAATAATATTACTTGTATATGCAGTTATCTCATCCTTTTTTTTCGCACTAATAACTTCTTTGTGGTAAGAAACCGAGGCTACTAAATACTTTAAAGATTTTCTCATGACTTTTTTTTCTATTTTAAATCGCTTTTCAATATTTAAAATAACTTGAGCCCCACCATCATCTACATTTATAATACGAAGCACACGAGCTACAACCCCTACATCATATAAATCTTTAAAAGAAAGTTGATATATGTTTTGCTTTTCCTTTTTTGTTAAAACAAGTCCAATAAACTTTTGCTCTGATTTTGCCATCTCTTTTAACAAATCAAAATAAAGACCCTTTTCAATAATAAGTGGAATGGTCATTGAAGGGGGGAAAGGTCTTTTTGTTAAAGGTAAAATAGGTAGCAACAAAGGATGATCTTCTTTATTTCCATCATTTTGTAGTAAATCTGAAGGATCCAAAATGGAAGATAAATCTCCCCCATCACTTATATCGTCATCGTCTAACAAAATCCTCTCCTATAAATAGTATGTAACAAAGCATTTTACCCACTTTTCTACATTAATTCAAGAAGAGCCAGACAAATATTGCTCTATCCTTTATACTAGAGCAAATGTTTAACAAAAATTATTTAATTATTGATACTGCAACTGCCCCTTGCTCTATTTCCCTCCTGGTAGGGGGAAATTTAACATCTATAATTCTTGAGCACTCTTCCCAAACAAAAGCAATTATTCCAGTTATTGAATCCCTTCTAAATTCAAATAATTTTTACTTAAAAGATCTTGATGCTATTGCAATTTGCATAGGTCCTGGAAGTTATACTGGCACAAGAATTGGGGTAATGACTGCTAAAACCCTCTCTTTTGGCTCTAATATCCCCCTTATCCCCTTTTCCACCTTTGACCTTTTTGAAGAAAATAAGCCCTATGCAGCCCTTGATGCTCGATGTAATAGATGCTATGTAAAAGATATAAATGGCATAATTTCCCTTGTTAACCACAAAGATTTAGAAAATATTTTAGACCCTGTCCACACCATAGACACAAAACCTTTTGCTGAGTTAAATTTAAAAAAGACAAATAAAAATATAAAAATCTTTTTAAAACTTCTCCCTTCTTTGGAGGCAATTTCCCATGAAAATTTGGTTTTAGACTATCCAACTATAGAAAATAACACCTAGTTCAAAAGAAGTTTATTTTGGATTTGGATTTAATTAATAACCTGTGGTAGAATGCTAACCAAACTTATCAACGAAAGGATAAATTAGTAAATGATAACAGTTAAAGTCCGTATTGGAGAAGCATTAGAAAAATCACTACGTATATTGAAAAAGAAACT
Source organism: Chlamydiia bacterium (assembly GCA_044360335.1). Taxonomy (GTDB): domain Bacteria; phylum Chlamydiota; class Chlamydiia; order Chlamydiales; family 2-12-FULL-49-11; genus JAJACQ01. Next base: position 2,854 of record JBIKKN010000053.1, read on the forward strand.
CGATAAAGAAGGTGTGATGAAAACAATAAAAGCTAAAAGATATCATAGCAAGCCCTCTGTTGCAGAAAAAGCAAAACAAAAACAAGCTTTAAAATTTAATAAAAAAGAGAGATAGTAAGAATCTATGGCTGATTTCTACAAAATCTTAGATGTACCAAAAGATGCATCTGCTGCAGATATTAAAAAGGCATATCGAAAGCTTGCCGTACAATATCATCCTGATAAAAATCCAAATGACAACTCAGCTCAAGAGAAATTTAAAAAAATTTCTGAAGCTTATGAAACTTTGTCGGATGAAAAAAAGCGACAAATTTATGATCAGTTTGGAGAAGAAGGACTCCGCGGTGGAATGGGTGCAGGTAGCTCTCATCAAGGTTTTTCTTCCATGGAAGAGGCTCTTCGAACTTTTATGGGCGCTTTTGGTGGCGGTGGAGGGGGTGGTAACTCTTCAATGTTTGATAATATTTTTGGGTTTGAGCAGCAAAGTGGAGGAGGAAGTTATCCAACTCAAGGTGCTTCAAAAAAATTAAGTATTACCATTGATTTTGAAGAAGCTGCAAATGACATCTCAAAAGAAGCTACTATCAATAGAACTATTTCTTGTTCAAAATGTAAGGGTAGGGGCGCTGAAAATCCATCCGACATTAAAACATGTCGCACTTGCAATGGCCAAGGTCAAGTTCAACAAACTCGTGGATTTTTCTCCATGGCAAGTACCTGTCCAACATGCCACGGCAGCGGAACTATGATTACCAAAGCATGTAGCATTTGTCACGGTAGTGGTAAAGATAAAAAGAAAGAGACCATAAAAATACAAATTCCAGCAGGTATTGATTCTGGCATGCGTTTAAAAATGAGTGGATATGGCGATGCAGGAGAAAATGGGGGACCTTATGGCGATCTTTATGTTTACATCACTGTTAAACCTCATGAAATGTTTAAACGAGAAGGTGATGATATATATTTAGACCTTCCAATCACTTTTACTGAAGCTGCCCTTGGAACAAAAAAACAAATACCAACTATAACCAAAGAAGCTTTCCTTTTAACAATTCCAGAAGGATCTCAAGCTGGAAAAATGCTCAGAGTGAAAGGCAAAGGGTTTAGAAATGTTCATGGAAGTGGAATAGGTGATTTAATAGTTAGGATTAATATAGAAACACCTGTAAATTTATCCTCTAGTCAAAAGAAAATATTTGAGGAACTTGGAGAAACCTTTACTCCATCAAACTCTCCAAACACAAAATCTTTCTTTGAAAAATTAAAATCTTTTCTAAAATAATATATGAAGCAACTTTTTTTCCTACTTTTTGTTTCAACTTATTTAGTTGCCGAAGGAAAAGTTGTTTTGGTTCATGGATTTATCAATCAAAGATCTATGAATAGTTTTTCTCGACTACTAAAAAAAAATGGCTGGGAAGTAACAAATTGGAAATATCCTAGTAGGGATAAAATTATACAAGAACATGCAGATGATTTAGTAAAAACTCTAAACAATTTAAAAGATGATAACACCCCCACCCACCTGATTGGTTTTTCTTTAGGAGGTCTTGTAATTGGAGCGGCTTTAAATCATAAAGATTGCCCAGAGCATGTTAAAAGGGGTAAAGTTATAGTTATTTCATCCCCTTTAAGGGGTTCAAAACTTGCCCGAGCTCTTGGTAAAATTCCCTTAATAAATTATTTTTTTGGTAACTATGCAGGTAATCAGCTTTCTAAAACAGAGGAAAATGGTTTTGACTCCTTTTGCAAATTTAAAGAAGGAACTCCCCTACTTGTAATATCAGGAACATTTGGTTTCAATCCTGTTTTCCCAGGAAAAAATGATGGAAAAGTTGGAATTGAGGAATCGTGCCCATCTATTACCCATAGCCATAAATTTGTACCTGCAGGGCACAGCTGGATATGTAGAAATCTTGAAGCATTTAATATTGCACTAAATTTTTTAGAAAATAGTAGCAACTTGGTTAGCTGCACTTTAAGCAAAGATCAACCTTAAGAAAGTTTTGCTCTTTGAACAAAGGTTTTTTGAAAAATATAAGCTTGCTCTTTGATAAATGGATCGTAGTAAAATTCCATAAAAGCTTTTTGAGCTATAACATACCCCTCATCGCCATCAAGACCGTGACCTTCAATAATTTCTTTTTGTAAAGAAAACAAAAGATTTAATAGCTGTTTACGTTTCATAGGCAAAGGAGTGGATGGGTGTATGCTACTTGCAAATTTATCCACTTGTATTAAAAAATTTTCCCCTTGCATCCCATAGGATATTTTTTCTACTAACTTTTGCGTCTCTTCTAAGTTAAGTGTTTTATAAGAAAAAACATCAAAAGCTTCTTTAAGTAAAAAATCCCATTTTTCTTTATTTTTATTAAATAGATCTATATTTTCTACAGATAAAGCCATTAATCGCTCATTATATAAGGCTAAACCTGATTGATCGGCTGAAAATCCACACTCTTTAACAGCTTTAAGTTGAATAGGAATTATGAGTCCAAGAAAAATCTGCCATCTTTCAAAAATAGGGGCTTTCATCTGTTTTATAATCTTAAGCTCCTCTTTCATATTTTTAAGCTGAGCTATTATACCTTCTTAAACCTCTAAAAATTTTGCAACTTTCATCCCTTACCTATGGATATCTTGAAAATTGGATCTTAATCTTTTTTTTATTTTTTAAAACTATTTTTATGTAAAAAATGCTCAGAACAAGACTTGAACTTGCACGGGGTTACCCCCAAGGGATTTTAAGTCCCTTGTGTCTACCGATTCCACCATCTGAGCATATAGTCGAAAGTTGAATGTCATAAGTATATAATCAAACAATGTTTTTGAGCAACATTTCTTTTATGTTCTTCTATTAAAACTATGGATCGTATAAGAGGCTATCATACAACTTCCCCCCCCTTCTTTTCCAGCCCCTTCCCCTCCACCTAATTCAGAATATTTTCCCACTCTTTAATTTTATAATGGTTTAACCCCGAGAGAGTTTTCGCTACAGCCAAATATTTTTATTTTTGCGTAAGGAGAGTTATTTATTAAAACTA